>JAQVCP010000015.1 GCA_028689735.1 Hespellia sp.
GAATCCTTTTTAGTCTGTTCATATACACACCTTCTTCAGAAAATTATTCTGCTGACATTTTGCTGACGCAAAAGCTGGGAACGCGCTTATTTAGCGGGTTCCCAGCTTTTCTAGGTCACTCAAACTCAAGACTTCACGGTGCACTTTTGAAATATATACGTGCACTTTACGTTTGATTATAACGCTTACAACGTTTAAAAACAATGTCGAGTTTTCATGCGGGTGTCATTTGGGTGTCACTTGGGTTTCAGACGTAGAATCCGGTATCACGGCAATCACATCAGCGATTCCGCACTCAAGCACCTGGCATATTCTGTCAATGTGTTTCAACTCCACATACTGATCCTTTCCAAGTCTGGACAATGTCCCACTGCTGAACCCGGCCATATCACGAAGCTGGGTTTTCTTTATATCCTTATCTATAAGCGTCTTCCATAGGGGTTTGTAAGATATCATTCCGTTCTCCTTTTTTAGAATCCATTTTTTCCTATTATACAATTCATGTTCTTTCGTGTCAATGTTTTATTCTAACTTGTTAGAAAAAAAGTGCAACTTTTTGATTAAAAACAGTTGACGTACAGTGTACATATGGTAATATGCAAGCAACAACAGAACAGAATAAACTTCTAACAGGTTAGAACAGAAGTACAAAGGAGAAAGCATATGAACGATATGATTAAAAAACAGAGATTCGGAGTAGAAATCGAAATGACAGGTTTGTCAAGAGCAAATGCAGCTGAGGTAGTTGCCAGAGAACTTAACAGCAGAGTATATGACCACATAGGTTCATACGATGCAAGACTTATCAAAGATAGTCAGGGAAGAACATGGAAAATAGTAAGTGATGCATCTATTGATACTCACGGAAACGGTGGAAGCTACGCAGTAGAATTTGTTACACCGCCTCTGAATTACGAAGACATCGAAACATTGCAGAACATAGTACGAAAGCTCAAAGAAGCTGGAGCAAAGAGAGATAACAGCTGTGGTATCCATGTTCATGTTGACGGAGCAAACCATACACCAGCATCCCTCCGCAGATTAGTAAACTTCATGACAGCCAGACAGGATCTGATTTATGAATCACTTGAAATAGGTGCCAGAGCAAACCGTTGGTGTCGAAAACTGAATCAGAACCTTCTGAAAGAGATGAAAAAGGACAAAAACTTATCCAAGACAAGCATGGAGCAGATTTGGTACAGTCCGGCCAACGATAACTACACTGACGGAATCGACCATCAGCATTACAACAGCACAAGATATCACGGTGTGAACCTTCATAGCTTCTTCACAAAAGGAACAGTTGAATTCCGACTTTTCAATAGCACTCTTCATGCAGGAAAAATCAAAGCATACATTCAGTTTTGCCTTGCTGTTTCTGCATGGGCAATCACATCAGAAGATAAATTGGTATTCAGATCAACAGCCGGCTACACTGCAGAGCAGAAAGTAACTCTCATGAGAAACATTCTCACACACAGACTTGGTCTTTATGGAGAAGAATTCAAGACCTGCAGACTTCATTTAATGAACCCACTGAAAAAAACAGCTGGCATGACTGTCAGAGATGCCGCATAGAGAGGAGAAACAGATGAACAAATCGTACATAGTAACATATCGTAGCAGATATTATCCAATGGAAGGGGACAGGCGGAGACGTCTGTCTGCTCCATCCAAGGTTTACATACGGAACAATTGGCATGATTACATCGGAACTGACGAATATCGAATAGTGAAAATCGAGGAGGAAAAATAATGGGAAAACTATATATTGCATACGGAAGCAATCTGAACGTGGCACAGATGGCTATGAGGTGCCCTACAGCACGCATTTATAGTGTTGGACAGTTAAATAACTGGGAACTGATTTACAGGGGCAGTATGACCGGTTCATACGCAACAATCAGAAGAAAGAAAGGCTCTTATGTGCCCGTGGTGGTTTGGGTTATACAGGACCGTGATGAAATAAATCTGGACAGATATGAGGGATATCCAAGCTTCTATTTCAAACAGAACATCATGGCTGATTTGCCATTTGGTAAGAAGAAAGCCATGGTTTACATCATGGACACTCGTAGAATGCCCGGAAAGCCATCTGAATCATATAAGCAAACAATCCGACAGGGTTACATTGATAACAGCCTTAATATGGATATTTTCGAGGATTCTCTTAGAAAAAATCAGATAGAATGTGCTGGACAGCACACTTTTAGATGGTAATATGGTATAAAAGAAAGGCACTCAGTGTCAGCTGAGTGTCTTTCTTTGGATAAGGAGTTGCAGCTCCTATTCATCCTTTTGAATTGGCGAGCCGTTTATGGTATGTACAACCATCGGCTCGCTATTTGGTTCTCTTACAATCAGTTCATCGAGGTCACATTCAAGTGCTTCGCAGATAAGGTCCAGGTGGTCTAAATTTACCCTATCTACCATCTCATGGTACAATTCGCTGATTGTCGTAGGCCGTATTCCGGTCTTGCGTGCCAAGTCTGCTTGCGTCCACTTACGGTCGCCAAGTCTTGAAGAAAGTAAAATCCTAATCATACGTCATTGCTCCTTCCGTTATAATCTACCATTTTCCCATGGAAAATAATGGCATTTGTTAGATTATCACGGAACTGGTTACGCTTCTGTGTAAACCAATCGGGCAATGACGTTCATTTGTATACAGATGTATACTATTGATTATTTCGTAAGATATGCTTTTGAGCAGAATCCGGTATATTGCTTTCCTGCAACTGTAACCGCTACATATAACCATTTTGTATTTCCTACAGGTGTGTAGTATCCATAGTTTTTAACGGATGTTCCTTTTGGAATTGTAACAAGGATTGTCTTCTTGGTACCTGCTCCTGCTCTCAGATTCAAATTTGCAGTAGTTTTATATGTACCGGCCAATGATGAATCCTTCTTCGACGCTGATTCCACTTTTACAGTTGATGCAGATGAACTGGATCCTCCTGACGTACCAGAAGTATCTGCATCGTATTTAGGAGTAATAAATCCTCTTATATATCTTCCATTGATCTGCATAGTTCTTCTGCTAACAGAATCTGATTTATTCCCTTCGATTACAACAAACGTTCCTGCTGATTTACTTACAGATTCAACAGCTCCGATATGTTCGGAAGCACCGGTATCGTCTCCTAATCCGCTATCATCCCAATCATACAATACCCAATCCGAAATGTTTGGAACGTAAGAATCATTTTCAACCCAGATTCCCATAGCCTTTGCCTTTTTGATAAGTTCATTGCAGCTACACTCGATTGGACAAATATCTGTGTATCCGAGCTTAATTGCAGCTGCAGACATAGTAGTTGCACACCATGAATCAGTGTATTTTACAGCATAACCTCTTGGATGAGGTAAAAATGTATTGTAAATATCGATAATTGATTTGTGAGTTCCATTGGATTCTTTTTTTCCAACCCATGATTGTAATACTGCGATATATGCTTTTCTCGTTTTTTCCATGATTATATCCTCCTAAACTGTTTTCTTATCAGCGATTTGTTTCAGTGCCTGGATTACTTTGTCATATCCATTCGTGGCCACCAAAAAGCTAAGATACATTAGTGCTATAAGTTCCACGGCAATCTTAATATTGAAAGCTGTTTCCGTCATGATCAGATAGCCGATGGTGATTGCTACAGAAAGAACCAACGAAACTACTACTGCAAGTACGTTTGACGAATACTCCGTCGAAGTCTTGTCCAGAAGCGTCTTAATCCCCTGCACCGTTAAAGTTGTTAATAGTGAAATTGCAAATAATGCGATAAATAAAAATGTCATATCCATGTGGATACCTCCTTATCCTTGTGCTTCATCTGAGTTACTTTGTTCCTGTTCGGATGGTTTGTAGGATTCTCCTTTTCCTCCGAAGTCGTTATACTTAAATACATTTTCTACACAGGCTTTCACAACGTTTGCTCCAACAACCACTCGGAATGTTTCGTTCGTCTCCGTGATCAATGAATCCAGAAAGCTAAATTGCCCGGTCTGTATAATTGCAACCGTTATTACGATTGCTGAATAAATCCAATTCACAACGTATAAAATAGAAAGTACGTTGATAATCATTTTGGTGTGCTCCCAAGTCCATTTGAGAGCATTTTTCATGCTGTTTTTCTTCCTGCTTCTCATTTGGACCTCCTTAATCAAATTCGTTTTCTGTAATGATTTCTCTGTCGAGCAGTTTCTTTTCCTGTTCTGCTTTCTGGTATTCAGAAAAGGCATTTTCCAAATCTCCATTGTGATTACCATCCACAATTGCCTTATGAATCCAAAAAAATAGACGACCCTCGCAATGCTGCAATTCGTCGTCCACAGATAATCTCTTTATCCTCTGTTCTCTTCTTTTCATTTCATCCTTATGTTTGATTTCGTTCTGCTTTTTCTGCTCTGCATCCTTCGCATTGAGTTTATTCTCAATGTATCTACGGATAAAATAAAAGACAATTCCTGTCAGACCGGAACCGCCAACAACGGCACCGATTAAGCCAGATACGATTAGGATTTGTACTTCTTCCGCACTAATTGCTCTCACCCCCTGTTATTGCCTCTGTGAGACGGTCTAATGATCCTTCTCCACCCAGAAGCATATCTACAAATCTCTTGATTGCTTTGAACATGGAATCACCTCCTTGCACAAAAGAAAAAGAGCCTTTCGGCTCTCATTCTTTCATAGTCTCATATTGTTCGATACACTCTTCCAGAATAGCTTCATCCTGTTTCTGCTCTGGATCGTAATCCAGGAACTGATGAATGTTCCTCAAGTGCTGCAATTCGGTCACGTATTCTTTCAGTAAGTGGCTCATTCGGTATATGATTTCGTCCTGCTTTTCTACCATTTCCATATACACTTCCAATAGTTCCAACATACTTTCATCTTTAATGTTGCTCATCATGTACCTCCAAATTATGAGTAAGAACAAACTCACTCCACAATTTTTCCTTGAATCGTTTATTATCCGAATACTTTAGCAATGCAAGATAGCTTTGCACAGTTTCGTTTGCTTTTGCAAAATCAATTTCGTAATATTTGTACCTGTTTGCTACTCTCTTCAACTGTCTTTTCATTCGAAGAGTTGTTTGTTTTCTAAGGTTTACATGGTCTGGAAAGATATTATATCCAACAAACTCGCAACCACAATTTACAGGTCTTAGGGCCGTCTTATTATTAAAAATAAGCTTTAGCCTATCATTTAAGAACATTTCCATTTTTGTTCTGTATTCTTTTAGACGCTGCTTATCGCAGTCAACAATTATTATGTCATCCATGTACCTTATATACTTTTTGATACCCAAAGTTCGCTTTGCATACTGATCAAGAGGGTCGAGATACATGTTCCCAAGCATATGAGACAGTCCTCCACCTATTGGAATCCCGCATTCCCAAAGCATTTCATCTTCTTTGATAGTCAAGTGGTTTCCATCAATAGGCATTCCAAAAGGTCTTCTATTACTGCAAATATAATATCTAATGAGCTCTACTGTATATGGATCCTTTATCATTTTCGAACAAATATTCATCAATATTTCATGGTCTATTCTGTAAAAAAATTTTGACACATCGAATTTGTAATAATACCATTTTTGATTACTTCTTGTTTGAATTTGGAACCAATCATAAAGCCTTTGCATCGCCTTTAGCTGACCCCTTCCTTCTATACATGAATATGTATCAGTTATTAACATTTTACATATCTCAGGATTCAGTATATCGTAAATAGCTCTCTGGATTATTTTACTTTTATAGTCTATGTATATTACTATTCTCACCTTTGGATCATACACCAAGAAAGTAGAATAATGAGTAAGTGGCAGATCTAGCTTCTCAAGTCTATTTCGGATATCCAATATATTTTCCTCGAAATTATTGTGAAACGACAGAACCTCCGTTGTATATCTTTTGCCTTTGGAGGTGTTCTTCTCTGCTCGTATTAAATTCTCAAAGGATATTATATCGTAAAACTTATTCTTTATAGGCATATTATCTCCTATTTTTCAGCACTGAAACGAGTTTCGATGAACTACTACCGGAAACAATGCTTATTCTTATTTTTTGCCAATGGCAAGGAAACAGAACCCTTTATCCCCTGTTCTGGATGCACACCCAATAGGTGTGCAACATCTGACTACGGGGTAGAGCGGAGCGGAACCCGATGTTCCCGTTCGAACCCGAACGAGGGTTGTTGCCGTTCAACGCAAAGACACCCGCGTTAGCACCATTGTTCCAGTTAGCACCGGCGTAGAACGCTGCGTTATGTTCCCTATTTTTGTATTGATTTTATCCATCCACCGACCATTCTGCCGATTTCTACCACTTTCTCAGACCATATTTCATACTTCTTGATTGGCAAGAATCCCAGGTTGTATGACAATCTAAGATATGCTTTAAGCTTCGTCACTTCTACATCCAACTCCTGCAGAGTGGTTTTTTTATAATATTTCTTAGTGCCTTCAATTACCCTTTCTAGGATAAGATGCATACACCTCTTAATATCAACCACAAGTGCGAATTTTTCAGACTTCGGAAACTGGGACAGTGCTGTGTACCCGTAGGTAATCATTTCGAACACCTTTTGTTGAATTATCATTTCCTCCATCGCTTTATCCTCCGTATAAAATATCCAAGCAAGAATATCACATTCCGAATGAAAATATGGGTTAATGTTACATTATAACGTATTCCGTTATTCTACCCTCTGAAATTAAGAGCCCGCTATCGCAGGCTCTTTCAGAACACAGTTATTCAGTAGGCAGGGAAACAAAAGCGGAGCGGAACCCGAGGTTCCCGCCCGAACCCGAACAAGGGATGCTGCCGTACAACGCAAAGACACCCGCGCGAGCACCATCGCTCCAGCCAGCACCGGCGCAGAACGCTCTCTCATCAGCTCCATTATTGAACCACACAATGTCTACACCGTAAGAATCCGTATTATCCTCCGGCATTAAAGCAAGTGCTTTCAGTACGGACTGTGCGGCAGCGGCTACTGATGCGGCGCAAACAATATGATTAAACTGACAGCTTCTGCTTGCATCCGCCTGTACTGTAAGTGCGGCAGTGTATGTAAGTTTATCGGATACCCAGTCCATCTTGATAGAGTTTGCTGTGGTTCCTGTTCCATTAGGTGTAAGATAATCTCCTGTGGTTGCATCTATCGCTTTCCACTGTGCACTTGAAGCACTCTGTGAATTATCTCCATCAGCTGCATTGTTGTTAACAAGCACCTGTACCTCTCCTTTTACAGTACGAAGTCCTCCGTTCCACTCCCATACATTTCCATTGAGATCAAAGATTCCTTCTAATGTTCCATCGTGGCTCCATGAAACTCCGCCAGTTCCTGTTGCAACTCTTGCAGTTCTTCCAGCATCTTGCATACCAGGAATAGGAATTGCCTTATATGTGCTCTCACTGACATCTTTACCAAAGCTATTATTTCCTTTTGGCATTGTTCCGTTTTTCTTGCACCAAAGAGCAATGGCTGCCCATTCTGCTCTTGTCATTACATGCCATCCTTCCCCTTTATTTGTGCAATAAGAAATAGCCTGATCAAGTGTAACACTTGTTTTCGGATCCTCGCACGGAAGCGAATAGGCTCTACTGTTATTTACTACATTCTGATATTTACTTACATAAATACCGTCTACTTCCTGTCCATTCACAATAAATGCAGGATGTGTAGAATCTGATCCACCTGTAATAACTGTGCTAATTTTGTATTTAGGGATAAACACCATAACTGAAGGGAGTCCCTTATCGTCATACAGTATATCATTCGTTGGGCAAACTGCCTTTAATGCAAGTGCTGATAAATCAAATCTACTCATTTTCTTATCCTCCTACTGTTCTACTTTTGTTTTGTCATCAATGCTCCACAGAGTAAGTGTAACTTTTTCCATGTCGAGCGGTTTTGGTTCGTACGATACACCAGAACCCATGCCGTCTTCATTCTCTGCTTCTGATTCGATTGCTTCGTATTCTCTTGCCGGAATATCAATTCCGGCAACATAATATCTTCCAGACTCAGCTCCGATTACAAGATCTCCTTCTGAGTCGAAGCAAATATCCTTGTGCTCTGTTTCATCCTTCTGAAGCTTTGATAAATTGAGCATAATTTCATCATCAAATGTGATTTTTGTTCCTGTCACTTCAAACGGAATCTTAGTTCCCTCATTCTTTTCGATTACGATCATGATAATATTCCTCCCTTAACCTGGTATTTTAATACTACTGATTTTGCACTTCCATTGAATTCAACTTTGAACCCATTCAGTGCTTTTGCTGATACTTCGATGTCTCCCGGAAGACCGCCGGAATAACTCTTCAATTCAACCTCTACATAGTAGTTCGTTGTATCCCTTACTTTTGCAAGAGAAATAGTCTTTATAGAGTTATTAAATGGGTACTTACTGCTGTTCGTAAGCGTAATTTCACCAGTTTCTACAGTACTATCTTCTTCCAGAGTTCCGATTCTGTTTCCAAATTCGTCCTCCTTCAAAAGATAATGCTGAAAGATTATAGCCATTGCAATATTGACATCTTGGATACCGTCTTCCATTGCATTAAAGTTTGTCTGGCTCTGATTTGTACCTTTCTGAATCTCTTTTCCGGCCGGCACCATTGTGACAGTGCCATCAGCGTTCTGTGTCTGTTTGTATGTCCTTTCCGGATCACGCACACTGTCCTGCCAAATACGTCTATTGTACATGTCTTAACCTCCTATTCTTCCACTAATGGAACATCAATCTGGAGCAATGCTCCTTGCGATGAATCCTTTACAATGCTTCTTGTTCCTGAGTAAGCCACAGTACCATCCGTATCAATTAACCGAACCTTGGTAATAGTAGCATTCTGTTCATCTGTAGTTTCAAATTTGATGGTAATTGTATTCCCATCAATTGCTTTTTCCGTAATAGTGCCATCGTACCAGCTATTGGTACTTGACAGGAAATACTGTGCTTTATTGACTTTTCTCAGCCAGTATTTACGGATTTTTGTCATAAATTCACTTTCCCATGCCATTACAATTCCTCCTCTCCACAAGATTTTGAACCACATTCCACATATTCATGGATTACAGCTGATGATTCAGTCTTCAACGACAAACCGGACTGTTCTCCGTTTCCTACCGTTGCAATATCTGGTATTGTTCCGCATTCATCAAATGTATGAACCACATTTGTTTCAGCAGTGATTACCGACATCGGTGTTTCATATGCGTGGCCAACCATCATTACATTCGGAAACGTGCCTGATTCTTCATGTTTTGAAGCATTAACGAAAGAAAATACTTCATTGGAATAAATATCCGGAACATCAAAAGAACCGCTCATAGCGGCTCCAACTGTAGAAATATATGGAAAAATACCTGTTTCAGCGTTTTCGCTGCTTTGCCTGTAGTTGAATAACTTTGCATGCAATTCGCTGTCTGCAGATATATTGGTTTTTACATACGAACCATGAGTAGCAATGTCTGGTTTTGTTCCAGACTGGTCATAATGGAATAAATGATGTGACAATTTCGTACAAAACTTGATTTTGCTGCTAAAAACGACTGAAAATTCAAGCCTAATGTGCGCTGGCTTCATGCGTTCCATCTGTTCTAGCAAGTCGGACAAATATATAACATTTTCTTCTTTTGCCTGTGCCTTCACGCTTAGGAACGTCGTCATTCTTACTTCTGGAGTTTCGTCACACCCTGTATAGCTTTTTACCATATTCTTTATCAGTTTACCGCTGAGTTTCTCTCCACCATTCCAAATAAGCTTAACTTTTTTTCGCCTATCTTCAAGAGTTCTGCCCTCTTTAACTAAGATTTCAAGCCATCTCTCCATCCTGGATATGGTTTCTTCGTCAGCACTATCAACAAATTGGTCTCTGATGATTGTTTCCAATCCTTCAGCCATGATATCGAGCGTACTTCCGGCAAACTTATAATTGGTATCCATTTCAAGTATATCTCTGTAAAAATAAGGTCCATACGATAGAAGTTCTTCATAACCACTTCGCTCTTGGTTGTAAAATACTGTATCAATCATTAACAACAACCTCCTTTATAACAGGAGCTTGTTCCTTGCCAATATCAATATTCGAACCGGCACCATTTAGCATTAGCGAAGAAGGGGAATAATCAAGAACTCCTTCTGTATCCGCAATAATTGAACCTATCGAAGAAACACGAATTACAATGGTTTCATCGCCTTCAAGTACAAGCTTTTTTGCATATTCTCTAATTGATTGTAAAACGTTCGCTTTTACTTGGTCTTTTGTGTATCCATTTTTCAAATCTGCAGAGAACGATACAGATATTTCTACCGAATCTGGTGCCGATGCAAGGAAATGTGCTCCTATCTGCGCCGCCCCATCTCCAAGTCCATCTCCGAACACAAGAGTTTTTCCATTTACAACTACGGAATATCCTGCAACAATCGGATCAATATACGTCTGTACAGCCTCTAATATCGTCGTAGATGGTATCCCTCCCTCTGTTGAGTAAATAACACCTTTGATAGTGTTTTCGCCCCCATACAAGGAAAGTATGTGTGCTCTTCCAACACCTGTGATTGATTCGCACCAGGTTTTGATTTGTGACCTGTTTCCATTTTCCGATGGTCCAGATTTTTTTTCTTTCCATCGCTCTCTAAGGCTATTATCATCCTCGTCATCGGTACCGGGAACATCAAGCGAACCAAGCGTGCAAGAGGTGAGTCCATTTACATTGTATACCGGTATGACATTTTCTCCTTCTGTAAGATAGTTCGTTTCAGTACCATTGATTTCTGATTTTAAGTAGTATTTTTCATCAATATATTCCAATGTGAAATAATACGTTCCCACATAAAATCTGTCTCCGGTATCTGGAACAGTACCTTCGAAAGAAACATTCCAATATGACGATGTGGAAAGTTGTCTATTTACTCCGTCCATGGCAGCCTTTTCAGTAAGAATATTGCCTGTGCAGGTATCGATGGCCAGCATCTCAAACGCACTTCTCAAATCCGACATGAACTTAGCAGCTCTTAAGCAATGACCTGCGGCGGCATCCATGTATACACTTCCCTGCCTCGTATCTACAGCAAGTTTTTGTCCCATTTCTACCGCATGCTCCATGAAGTATTCTTCCGTGTATTCATCAAACAATTAAATCACCTCCTCTACTGGTATTTTCCCGTAAATAGTGTCCACATCGAAAGTAACAATTACACTATCCTGTAGTGGATAACTATCTCCAAAAGTAATCTCAATGTTGTAAACCCTCAGGACACGTTCGTCGTGAATTAGTGTGTCTTCCACTAAAAACTGTAGTTCTGTTTCTATATATTCCCGAGTAACATTTTTATCTATAATGGTTTCCTTAATCTCACTTCCATATTGGCTGTCGTAGATAAGGCATTTAAATCGTGGAGTGATAATCGCCTTTTTTATGAATTGCTTCATGGCTTCCACCCCATCAGAAAAACCGCTAATTCTTCCATTCTCCCAATCAATAGCATAGGTTCTGGAAGTCTGCGTTCCCTCGTCCTCCAAAGTATCAAAAGGAATCGGAATGTCCAAAGACATGTGCATCACCCCTTCCTGTCAAGGACGTAATACTGCTTTCCATTATTGAATGACAGCAAGTAAACTATTTCGCCCTGTTTCAGTGCATTGTGCACCATTAAAGTGGCACCAGTTAAATCGAATGATGCCAGGCTGTGAATATGGGTACCGCCTTCATGCGTGTGGGATCCATCTCCGGAAGTATGGCCATCATGAGTACCTTCATCGTGCTCATGGGTGCCGCCTCCTTTTGATGTCTGGCTGCTCAAACCGCCTTTCCCTTTCAGCACGTCAGCTGTTGTTGTGTAGTTGGTCAAATGTCTTGGAACGATAAGTGAATTCGCACTTAAAATCATTTTTGCATCGTTGGCCAGAGTTATCTGCAGAGGAGAAGCAGAGGTTACGGTACCTTCAATGACGCTCGGTCCTTCCGGACACATATTCTGAAACATTTGCTTTAGGCTTGTTTCTTCTTGTACTTCACTGCTCATACTTCCTCCTATCCAGCTGAATTGATATCGTCTGCAAAATTCAGCTTTAATTTCATTGTGTGTGAACGTCTGGTAAATGTGTGTGTGTCTTCATCAATATAGAACGTCCTCTTTATTCCGAGGTGAGGAATAACCACATACACGCACCCGCCAGAGATAGCATCCGTAATTCCCATTCCAGAAATCTTCAAGCTCTTGGCCGGATTCCCTTTTTCCTCAAACACAGACTTTACAAGTTCCTGCATCTGAGCGGCATTGTACGAATCGTCCACCGACTTCACTTCCATAAATGTTCCAATTTTCTCTTCCAGAGCATTGTTCGCTTCCTCATAGACAATGGCATCTTCTTTTGAAAGTAGTCTTACCCTCGTCTTGATTCCAACTATGCTCTTCGTATATTCGTAATCCGTAATATTGGCACCAACCTCTAAAACCCATTGCAGAGCATTTTCACTTCTCTGCCGCAGGTGGATATTTCCCTTATCAGACGATATATAATATCTGATACCGGTTGCCGAAAATGTGGTGCTTAGTGCATCAAGCAAAACATCGTAATAGGTGGTCTTTGCCTTTGGTAACTCTGGAATAACGTATGCGGTATCAGCTGCAGTTCCTCCTGTCATACCAATTCTGGTCATACAGTCGTTAAATATCTGTGTTGCAGTCTGATTTGTGTAGCAGAAGGAATCCTTGTTATTAGCCAAATAATACATATTGTCGTAGGCAGTAATGACCAGCTTTTTCTTATTGCTCTGCGTATGCGATACGATAATTCCTCTGAAAATCTCCTTATTATCTTCATACATAACGCACTGATCACCATTCTCACAATCAACAGAAACTCTCTTGTGTTTCTCTCCATCATCATCCAGAAGTGTTATATTGACATTTCTAGGGGCAGCACCTTTTCTGCCACCCCATGTTATTTGCTCAAAACACTCTGAAACATCGTATCCTGTGGTGCCCTGTATAATAACAAATTTAATCATAGGCGCCTCCTATGCCGCTGGTATCGTGAGGACCTGCCCTGGATAAATAAGGTTCGGGTTTCCTCCGATGACCGATACGTTGGCATTGTATATCGCAGTGTATTTTGCACCACTTCCTAAAAGCTTCTTAGCAATATTCCACAGGCAATCGCCTTTCACTACGGTATAAGTCTGACTTGCAGGGGACGTATCCGTCCTTGCAGCCGTAGCACCGATCTTCGCTTTCTTAGTGGAAATATCAACTGTAATCTGTCTGACTTTGACCTCCCGGTACTCTTTCAGCTTCATCGAATAGTAAACCGTTCCAACATCTCCGCCCTGCTCATAGTGATCGAATGATTCGATTGTCACATACATGGATATTCCAGAGCCGCCCGTCTTGGTAAACCGAAGAGATGTCTTGTTGGCCATCATTTCGAGTATTGTTTCTACCGCATCTTTAGGATCCGGAATGTTTTTAAAATTGCACCCGCTGAAATAATGGTTTGGAAAGAAGGAATCGAACTGAATAACAGCCGCCTCACTGTCCTGTATGATTGTGACCTCACCAACTCCGCATACTTGAAGTTTGTCATTATTATTACCGTATGACACATTGAATTTCTCTGGCAGGACAGGAAACCGGAATGAGGTTCCAGTTTTCTTTAAGTACATCTGATAATTAGAACTCATACGACAGATCTCCTTCCTCCAAAATTTCTTGATGAATAATGTTCATGAGAGCATCCTTCATATTTTCCATAAGTACATTTACCACATCATCCTTACTCATATTGCTTCCGATACGCATATCTCCAGAACCTTCAATTTTCAGTGTAATGGTCTTATCTCCGGAACCGCTTTCTCCATCTCCGCTTTCTTCTGGTGCCACATAAAAATCACTTCCTCTACCTTCCCCGGACATAATATCCGAAGTTTCGGCAGCGTTATAAACACGTTCGCCACCTTCGAAGTCGATAATCTCAGGACCTTCCTCTCCGACAAGCTTCAATCCAGGTTCAGCACTCTCAGTACCTGTTGCATATCCTGTGAGACCAGGAGTATTGCTGTTCGTAAATGAAATTGCAGATAACGCAGAATTCACTTCCACGGTTTTTGACTTTATTCCTGCTATATATCCGTCAAGCGTTGCTTTCGCAGCTGCCTCGGCATCATCTGCCATATTCATAGCAGTAACCGCATCTTCCATATCCTTCTGCATAGCATCGAGTGACGCACTGAAATCAGTTTGCAAGTCAGCCATGCTCGTTGCCGTATTATCCTGTTCGCTTTGCAAGTTCGTGTACTGCTCTACCATAGCTGCAAGGTCTTCATCTGACATTTCAGCCATTCCTGCAAGCATAGCCGCCGAATCCTCACTTCCATCGGCAACCGCCGCCAGAGCGTCACTCAGACCTTCAATGGAAGACGATTTCTCAGTCAATGTGTCGAGGTTGGTATTGTATGCATTCCAATAATCAATCTGGGACTGTAACGCATCCGTGATATCAGATGATGTCATAGCAACAACTTCATCCACGGACTGCCATAGTGAATATTGGCCAGAAACGCTCTCCTGTGCAGCCTCGTAAGCCGCATCGTAATTCTCTCCCATCTCCTGCAGTCTATCACTGACACCAGATATCGCGTCTGACACAGCTTCATCAGTAGAGATAAGTTCTTCTTCTGTCTCCTGCATATCTTCGAGACTCTCTGTAAATTCCGAAGATGACGCACTCGCCAATGCAAGTTCAGCCATCATATCGTCTATTTCATCAGCAGAATATCCCATGGATTCATAACAAGCACGAATGCTTTCGTCCAAGGCTTCAAAATTCTCCTTTGCACCATCGGTTGCCGTCTTTGCTTGCTCATACACATTGAATGCTTCTTTCGCAGTTCCACTCCAGTTCATCTCGGCACCGTCGGCCCATCCTGTCCAATCTAAGAACGGATGCTCTTTTCCAAAGTTCTCATCCACCGCTGTTTCATATTCTGCCCAAGCGTCGTTCATGGTCTTATTCGATTCATCGAATGTTTTCTGTGCCTCTTGGTATTGACCGAGATAATCCATTAAGGCATCCATGTTCGCTTGTGCTTTCTCTTGGTTTGCCGCCTCGGTGACGGTATTCCATAGTTCTTCCACGGACATATTCAGTTTTCCATTCGTTTCATCCAATGTAAGGTTCAATCCCTCGTAGGATCCATTCAAACGGTCCACTATGCCCTGCATGATTTCCAGCTGTCCGCTTGACAATTCCGTGCTTTCAGACATAGAAACCAGCTGTGCAATTAAAGACTTGGCATCAGATTCACTCTGATTTACAGAATCCATCGTTTCGTCATAGGACGTTCCAATTTCATCCAATGTTGTTTTCAACTGTTCATTGTAATCGAGCAGATCTCCAATGGACTGCTTGTTTGATTCAAACGATTCCGTAAGTTCGTCTATCTGGTTCTTCAGTTCGTATGCTGCTACTGTATCTGCTTCCCCAGCGTCTGCGAGAGCATCATACTGCTCCTGTAATTCGTCTAATTCATCCTTCATTTCCATGGAAGATGATGTAAGAGCTTCTTGTGCAATAGCAGCTTCATCCTCTGCATTGGCCATATAGATAACACCAGCCGCAACAGCTGACACCGCCGCAATAAGTAAAGCGATAGGTCCGAGTGATGCCGTAATGGTGGTTCCAAGGGTTGCCGTCACTACTGTGGCAATCTTAGTAACTGCCACATATCCTGTAACACCTACAACTAGGACACCCATTCCTATCGTTGCACCTGTAATAACTGCTGTAATTGCCGGATGTTCCTCAATAATACCTGTCATTCCATCTGTAATATCAGCTATTCCGTTCTGGAAATCAGCGATAACAGGGTTCAAATCATCGCCAACGGCAATCTTCAGATTCTCAAAGCTGTTCGCCATTCTCTGTGTAGCAAATTCGGTTGTACCCGTCATTGTTTCGTAAGCCATGGCAGTTGCCCCAGAGGAATTCTGTAATTTCTCTAGGTTCGTGTTAAATGTATCCAATCCCTGGTTAATGATAGCATTGGCCGCTTTTCCAGCTTCTGCACTGCCCCATAAGTTCATGAGAGCTTCACTATCCTGGTTTACACTGTCATATACAATTTCCAATGCGTCTGCAAGCGTGTATCCCTGTATCATTAACTGACCAAAGGTCTGTCCTGTTTCTTCCTGCAATACCTTTGATACGTCTGATCCTGCATCGCCCAGTTCATTGAACATTCCAGAAATGTATGTGGTGGATTCCTCCACGCTGATACCGGATTTAGTCAAACTGATATATCCTGATTCCAAGTTATAAAGGTCAACAGAATAGGCAGATGCCGTACTGATTGCTTTACCGATGGAACTGCTCAACTGATCGATGGTCATAACACCCAAGTTCTGCGATGTTACCAAGGAGTCCGATATATTTGTAAGTTCGGTGGCTTCAAGCTTATAAGCATTCAGAGCAGTTGTCAGTACCGATAATGATGATTCTGTGCTCGTGAATCCGGCAACCGCCAGCTCTGTTGCCTGTCCTACTGTAGAAACCGCATCTGCCGTATCTACACCAGCTGATATTGCGTTGTACGCAGAATCAGCCAAATCATTTACGTTCTGTGCCATATTCTGTGACATAGAACTGATTTGTTCGGAAAGCTGGTCTGCAGATAACACCGATGTGTCTGCAACAGTTGTCAGCTTTGCTATGCTTGTTGTAAATTCGGATGCCGCCGCGGAAGCTTCGGAGAATCCATCATAAATTGCTTTAATGGCTATCGCTATGCCGGCAGCTGCAAGTACATCATCCAGCGACACGATGGCATCAGTGGATTTGTCACCAAATTCCTCCGATTTCTTCCCAGCTTCTTCACTTTCGTCTCCATATTCGCCGATCTTCTCAGCAGCTTCATCGGCACTATCTGCCGCGGCTTCTAACGCATCTTCCGTCTTGAACCCCATATCAACGAGTTCTTCTGTAGTGTAGACAGCCTCCATGGCGCCTTTATCGTAATTACCTATTGCATCGGTCCAATAATCAGTAGATTCCGCTGCTCTTTCAACAGCTTCGGAAGCCTCCTGTGCACCGTCAATGATATCTTCGTATGAGGAATCTGCGGCAGTGCCAAGTTTATCAAACGAGTCCAAAGCCTTGCTTCCGGCACTGGACATAGAATCGAACCTGGAACTAATTTCATCGACCGCTTTGAATATAACGGATAATCCGGCTATACTTACCGCCCCCTCTCCTTAAAATATCTCCTGCAAGGGTTGGACATTTCTTCCAATTCAGACGCAATAAAAAAGCACCTCGTCCGTTCTGGCATTTTGTCGAATTCCTCCGGTCGGAGGTTATGACGTTGCCATAGGATGTGTGCCCAATATCCATCTGAACCCTTGCTTTTTATGAGTTTTTTGCGTCTTCTACCTCTTTCTTATCGGTTTCCTCTTCATCAATAAGTCCAAGGATTTCCATTACCTTTTTGCTCACGTATCCGTACTCGTCATTGTCCGGGAATACCTTGAGCGGCATATCGGTAATATCCTGACACTCGAAGAACTTCATGAGTTCCTTATCCTTCAGATCTGGATAAACAAGAGCCTCAACGATGATATGGCGGGTGGCTCTCGCATTGTCTTTCTCGGTTTTGAAAACTACATCACCATTCTGTACAATAAAGCCTTTCTTCGCATCCTTCAGCGGTGTTCTGCTCTTGTACAGGTTGTTGATTTTGGTAATGGTCTCATTGTGCAGCTTCTTGATTTCAAGATTGATGACATTTCCGTTCTCGTCCCTGATTGATTCCGGACCTGGAACTGTGAACACCTGCTCTACCTTTGCTTCTTCTCTCATGAAATATTTCAGATTTTTATTTGCCATTGTATTTCCTCCTATCTTGGCTCTGTATGCCCCTTATTTGACCTGTAGCATACGTTTTTGTTGTCTGCACTCAAATAAATGAGTGTATGGAAAATCAATAAAAATAAGGCACACACGAAGCCGTCTGCCCCGCATGTGCCATGCTCTTAAACGAAGTTCTTTGCACCAAATGCAATAGAATCCTTTACAACATCTCCATCAGTATCGATATCGAGCAGAGGGATTTCTCCTGTGATTACGCAACCTGTAACAGTTCCGCTCTCGCTTCCATTCGCTTCGTAATAATCAGAATCCTTATCCGTTCTGGTGCCCTGGATAGTGAGTTCTGGTGTGATACCATCTGCAAGGTATTTCTTTACCAATGCAGTCCATCTCGGAGTAGTTTTATACTCGTCAAGAGTTCCTGTGATATCATAGTTAATCCAACGTCTGTTGGTACCTTTCTTGCCGATTGCAGTACCGGACCATACCTTAGGAACGAAACGGAAGGTACATTTTACACCATCCATAACCTCAATCCCGTCAATGTATACGTGACCTTCTGCAAGGCTTACAGGTTTCATGTTTTCTGCCATTCTCTACACCTCCTTATCGTGTTGAAACAGAGAAGTATAATTTCTCTGCGGAATCTACTGCCTGGATACCGATGTTGAAGTAGGTTTCATCTCCCTGGCTTCTGCTCTGATCAACGTAGAAATCGTTATCGAGGTCCACGTTAGTGATAGCACCGTCATCAAGGTAAGCCTGCAACAGGGAACGTCCAAGACCTTCCATAACAAGCCAGCCTTCTTCGCTGTTATCATACTTGTTAGGAGGGAATGTAAGTGCCAAGTCCTCAGCAAAGCTGTCATACACTCTCATTACACGGTTCTTTCGGTAATCAGAGGTTTTCTCTGTTGTGAATGTATGAAGACTGTTGATATCGTACTCAACAACAACTTTTCCTTCGTCAGACATTGAGAAGAAGAACTCTCCGTTCTGGATGGCCAGTGTTGCTTCCTCATTGGTCTTTTCTCCAACGATTCCGATTGCACCCTCATATTCCACATAGGTGTTGGATTCTGTCTTTGTTGCAGCCGCAGTCACACCAGCTACCCACGCACATGTCTGTGCGATAGTGAGCTCCTGACCTTCTATGGTTCCATCATCAAGTACAAGCGCATTGGTCACACTGATAATTCCTTCATGGTCAGATTTGCAATCCGGGAGGACCGCCTGCACCCACTTGCCAACATTTGCACGCAGGCTCTTAATCTTTGTGATGCACGCTGTTACAAGAGCAGCTTCGGTAACAGGGAAGCATAATGTATGCCACTTGATACCTTCCAATTTGTCCAAGAAAGTAGTAACTTCCGACGTTTCCACTGTTCCTGCGGCACCACCTGTGAGTGACGTAGCTGCAAAAGCAGTAAGTGAGGCTCCCGTTTCCTCTGCCGAGAATGTTACATAAGTTTTCTTGGAAGCTGCAATCAAATCAGCAACTGTTTCCAATCCTTTGTAAGATTCCACTTTTTCCGTACCAAGGTACACTGTTACGTCATATCCAGCTGTTACATTGGCAACAGACGAAACCTTGATATCATTACCTCTAGTTCCACCATATGCTGCTGTTACTGTCATGCCTTCAAGTGTAGCCTTTGCCGCGGTGCCAGGATTGATTACATACGCATATACTGTAATCGCATTCTTAAATGCTTCTCTGATAAGGAGCATGAAGTCATCTGCATCATAGATGCTATGACCGAGTTTAGCAGATTCCGCATCCGGAGATTCCACTGACAGTTTTACGAACTTGCCATTTGGCCCCCAGTTGTATCCAATGAGAGGAACAACTGCGATACCTCTTGTAGAACTCTTCGGCTTCTGCTGTTTCTTAGACTTGGTGTTTACATACACACCAGGTCTTACTTTGCCGACGTTAATGTCAAAATTTCCACCAGACATTTACTTTACCTCCTTTTTTAACCATACTTTGATTTTGTTATTCATATCTGCAATGGTGTATTCGCCATCAGATAGACCTACTGTTGCCCCTGCAAAAGTGCTTGATGTCACACCGAAAAGCTTTGTGCAATTATCTCTAAGCACTGACAGGGGAAATTTCTTTGTTTCCGAAACCTCTGATACTGTAGGGGTTTCCATTTCCTTTTTTGCCATCATATCCTCCTATTCAGCTACAGGATTGCCATTAAAAAAGAACTCCTTGGCCAATGTAATAGCCTCGGCATTGTATCTCGCGTACCGTGTCCACGAAATCTCCATCTGGTACACTCCATTATCAATCTTCTTTACAATGGCATTTTTTATTGTAAAGTTCTTACCGGTATACTTACCGTTTTCATCCACCAACGGAATCTTCCTTCGGTTCTTCATAACCGCCTGCAAGACATCATTGGCCATAATACACGCACCTCTCGTTGTGGCATCTATGAATTTCAGATAGATAACGAAATCAGTGCTATAAGAAGACAATGAGAACCCGTCTCCATCAGCATTTGGTGTTGGATAGAAAACGCATGGTGTAAGCATGTTCCGCGGCACTTCATCGAAATAAGGTTTTGCCTTTATCACGCTGGCAATAAAGTAATATATTGCAGCGATTTCAAATTCGAGCATCTTGATCACCTCACATAAACTCTGAGAAATATTCTTCTATCCACTGTTGCATCTTCGCCTCCATGAGTTTTGGAAGCATTTTTTCCATGATTCTTACTGCACTATCGAAATAGTGGCTTCCTTCTACCCATTTCTGCTTCAATAGCATGCCTGTTTTCGCTCCAGGTTGGTAGATGAAATGCTCTCCATTCCAATATCCGGGCACCCATCTGGTTGCCACTCCTTTCGGATTGGTCCAATGTCCATCATTGGCATATGAAGCATAAGTAACATTCGTTCCTACCTCTAAGGTCATATCTCCCTCCGTGAGTGTGAATACGTTTCCTTCAGCACTACGATGGAAGCTGTTAAGGAGCAATCTGGTGTCAACGGTCTGCGTTCGGATTATCTCATCTTCGACAATTCTTAGGAATTCCTCTCCTATGGCATCCAGGAACACAAGTAAGTCCTTCCGGAACTGACCTTTTCCTGCCTTACTCAGTTTGTCTATAAAATTCTTCATCTCTGTAGCCTCTATGCTTACATACCGTCCCGCCATTACAGTGCCCCCTTAACTTTGCCCTTCCTCTGTATGTTCACAATCATGTGATGATTGCGTATGTTCTTTGGTATCTCGGCCGTATATGTGATTCCATTTCCAAGGTCAACGATTTTGTCATTGACATATACCTCTGTGCCGGCCGGAAGGTTTAACTTTCCGACAACAATGAATTCATTGGCATCTTCCGACTGCTCTATGCTTCCGGTATCTCCAACATTGAAGTGGCAAGGTATATCTTTCAGATCTGGTTCGTCAGCATACACGAATGTTTGGGATTCGATTCCGTATCCCATGTTCTTTCCCTCTGTTTTTATGTGGTAAATAGCACATTTGTGGTCCAGCAGTTCTTCATATCCCATACCGCACCCCCTCTATAAGCTTCTGAGTTTCATGGTTACCTTGCCGCTTTCCGGACTAATTACATAATCATCCAGAAGCGGACCGAGTCCAAGGTTGGCCAACTCATCCACAGAAAGGTCTATCGTGTAAGAATAATCATCGAACGTCTCTGCACTCTTTGTGCCGTCCTTCATTCCAATAGATTTCAGAGCATAGGCTTCAGACAAAAGAATAACTGCCATCTTCACATCGGATGGCAGTTTCTCTTTATATTCCTCTGAATCGAACTTGTTATGAGTATTGAATATTACATACTTCTCTGCTCTGGCAATATCAAAGGCAAGCTTTTCATCAGACCTTGCTTTTACCTTGTCAGAATCGGAGTAGTCTTTCACTTCCTGAGGTCTTACCCAAGGTCTTTCCATAAGCTACCTCCTACTGCATTGCAAGTGCTGTGCTGATAGTGGATAGAACTTCTTCTCTGGAAGTACATTCGGAAACATCGATTCCATTCTCAACAGCGTATGCTGCAAGTTCTTCATCGGTCATTTCTTCGATAGGCTTATCCTTGTCTTCTGCATCAGCGATAGCTGCTTTAATGGTCTCCGCACGATCGGCATTGTTCTTGCAAGCCGAAATATCAATGCCCTTTTCAGCTGCCAGTGCTTCAAGTTCGGATTTATTCATCTTTTCGATAGGCTTATCCTTGTCTTCTGCATCCAGAATGCTTTCAAGTTCCTCGAATCTTCCAGTCTCCATGAGCTTTTCAGCCATATCGTCTTCAACATCAAAAGGGACTGCCTTTTTCGCTGAAAAAGTTCTGGTCGAATAAGACAGTCCTTTGATCAATTCTAATCTCTTCATACGCTACCCCCTACCCCAATGTAGGAAGATTGGTAATCATAGCAGCTGCATCCAGCTCTTCGATGATTGGATCGAAATCTAAGTGGCATACATAGAATCTCTTATCCTGCATGATTGCTTCTTTACCTTCCATTGTCTTTCTGAGTTTCATATCGTAGGTATTTACCACGATAAGGTTCTTAGGATCTGTGAGGATAATCTTGTCATCGCTCATGGAAGGGCAAGCAACGGTTGGAATATGAACAGGCTGTGTGTAAACGGACTCAGGAACTGCCCCGCCTTTACCGATAACCTGGTTCATGAGGTAAAGCTCCCACTCCTGTGCTCTCTTAGGAGACATCATCCAACGAAGCTTTCCGTTGTTGTACTTGTTAGGCATTTTCTGAAGTGTTTTGTAGAAAATGTCGAGTGTCATGGTGGATTCAGAAGTAGCATCGAATACATGGCCGCCATTGTTGATCTGCTTAATCCAACCATCGTTGAGTTTAAGGAAATCATAATCAGTAGCAGTGCTCTCGGTTGCTTCATTGCCGTTGAGGTACAAATCCTCAAGGTCAACACCAAGCTGAGTAGTCATCAGATTTGTGATGATAGCTTCCAACTGCTGTCCTTCGATGTTCTCGCGAAGAGTTTCTTCGGTAACTTCCCAAGGCAAACGAATAGCTTTACAAGCATACTCGATTACGCTGGTTGTTACATTTGCTCTGTAACCATCGTCAGTATTCTCGGTTTTACCTCTGAGGATTCGAGATGCGATACCGATTTTATCGATCTCACCGCTTTTTGCGGTTCTCATTACGTGTCTTACCAGCGGGCCCAGGTTGGTTGCCTCGAATGTCTGCTGGATAAATTTTCTTGCCTGCTCTGGGTTTAAGTTACCATGTGCAAGGCTGCCAGTTGTGATAGTTGAACCAGCTTTGTTGATGATCTGTGCGTTACTAGGCATAATTTTAATCCTCCTTTTCTCTCTTAAAACATACCGGCCATAAAATGTGGCTCTTCACTCTTAGTTACTTCTTTACCGGATTCTCCATTGAGATTTCCAGGCAATGCTCTGCTCTTCATGAGAGGCTCAAGTGCTTTGGTAACAGGTTCCATTGCCTTTGCAATTTCCTCTCCTACCATTTTTGCAACGCTTTCAGCTGTAACAGCTTCTGGTGCTGCCGGTTCTGTTGGCTCTGGTGTACCATCACCTGCAGGTGTTCCTGCTTCTCCGCCTACTGATTTTGCAATAGCGGTCAGTTGTTCCGTGATTGGATTCATGGCTTTTGCCACTTCTTCTCCAACGAGTTTCTGAACTTCTTCTTTGTTCATGTCAACATCCTCCTTCTTCGTGACTGTGTTATTATTGTTAGATTCCTCTGTATCCGTTTCGAATCCGGAAAGGAATTCTGACAAACTTGTGCTAATCCCCTTGAGCGTTTCAAGGTTCTTGGTGCTAAGGCTCTTTCCTGCCTTTACGACAGGTGCCGGTGCCTCTTTTGCAGCTTTCTCCAATGACTTAATGATGCTACCGTTCGATGTGAGCAGTTGCGTCACAATATCATTGAAGTCGGTAAGTGCATCTGCAATCGTGGATTCGTCGGAGTTATATCCCCATTCCCACGTCCCGGTTTCTGGATTGTAATAGTTTCCCTCCAGTGTGCTTCTGAGTGCGTACCATGCAGAATAGAAATTATCTTCCTTTACTCTTCGAACAAAATTGTTCTTCATGGCACCTTTCTCGACTACTTCCATTCCGAGTGCTTTGGCCAGCTTTTTCAGAATGCCTTTCGGCTCTTCTGATTTCTCAATAGTGCTTAGGTCTACATCTTCTTCCGAATAGGTACCCATACCGCCCATGGAGAATCCTGTGATATCTCCCTTCTGGATGGAATCCCAAACTTCGTCATCTGTAACTTCCATGGTCATTAACCATGTGCCCTTCTTGATTGCCTCGCCTTCAATTTCCATATCGCTTTTAGCCACAAACGATTCAACTACTTCACAGCCTTCAGCTTTCTCAAAGCAGTGCTGCACATCAACTGATCCATCGTTCTTCATGAACCAGTGTGCCGCCTTTGCAATTTCATCCTCGGTCATATAGTTGCCCTGTGTGTCTTCTACCATGGGTTCATATACAATGCCTGTGACAAAATGGCTGTCAGCATCGGCTTTTAAGATTCTGCCGAACGACTGAAATTGAGCATTGGTGGAGCCGTCTGCAGCTTTCGTGATAAGGAACTGCTTCTTATTCGCAGCCTTGTCAACGAGTGATACGAAATTGATTTTTGCATTACTGATTGCGGTTGCTTTCGCAATACTTTTTGGCATTTCTCTTTACCTCCTTCTTAGACTACTGTTTAACGGACAGCTCCGAGATAATTGGATCACCTCCTTCAGCGAGCACGGGTTTCAAAAATCTTACGCATATGAGACCTCCTTTCTGAAAAATGGCAATAAAAAAAGCACCCAATAGGATGCTCATGCTTCCTCTGGATGCTAATTTCCGATTTTATTCTTCTTCAAACATATCTGATTCAACATCGTTCTCTTTTTGAACGATATCATCAAACAATGCCTGTTCTTCCTCTGTAAGTTCTTTTATGGCAGTCAGTTTGCCATCGATGTATGCAATTTTATCTTTCAATTCCAACGGAAAAGTCATTAACATAACTGTCACTCCTATCTGCTATTGAATAATTCAGTGGTTACCTTCGCCAGCTTATTTTTCCTGCTGGATGATACTGCTTCTGCCACGAATTCATCAGCGTTTTTTGTTGCTTGTAATCCAAGCTTCTTCTGAATTATACCACCATCATCAGTCAATTTGCAAGCTTTCAAGGCTTCTGCCTTTATAGATTCGCAGAAATCCATGTTTTTTATAGACTGCCATGCCTCATCAACGGATGAAGCACCATTTATAGCCTTCTGGTAGGACATCATGTGTGTCATTTCGTGTTTCAAGATGCCATACACACCTTTCTTCGGGCTCCAGGTACCAGCTGCTACCTGCTGTGATATCATTTTATCAATTGCCTTTGTGTCAGCAAAATAGGTTGTTGAAAGCCGAAGCTTCGTTCTTATCTGGTCGCCTTTTTTGATTATCTTCGCAGATGCAACATCATTTATTTTGTCCGTGAACTCTATTTCATCAATAAACCCTTCCAACTCTGGATATTCTTTATATATCCTCTGCATTGCTCTATTGACCTTATTCACAGATTTTATGTCCTGTTTGGTATAATTTGTCTTGCTAACTCCAAGATGCGATTTCGCCCATGAATCAGCTGCTTTCGTGTTCGTGTGAGATATAGGTCTTTCAACACTTTCCTCATACTCTTCAATTCCAGCTTTGGCCCTGTTCTTTTTGTTCGCTTCCTTGGCCCATTCTCCATTATCGCTTTGCAATGCCTCTTCCTGCAATGCTTTTCGCTCTTCCAGAGACAATCCAAGAACATCTTTGTTCGGAACACCGCGGTGTATGCAATGGCAGTTAACACTTTCTGAAGCAGGCAGTATGGAATCTCTCGGATACATCGGATAATAAGTATTTCCATCTCGTCCAATGAGGACGAATGGGTCTGACTTCGGAACGATCTGTCCATCCATGGCCACATGATTCGGTCTTGGTTGGTTTTTGTGTGCCCCTGTGTGTCTCCATTCCTTTTCATCACAAGCCGGACTCTGCTGAATGGATTCTTCTCTCGCAACACTGTGAGCTCTCAGGACCTCTGTAACCGCAACTCTTTTAGCTTGGTAATATTCGTTCCTCCAACCACCTTCACGTATCTTCCTGGTCAAATCTGCAATGCTAGAGCCATCAGAAATACTGTTTTCTATCAGTGAAGTCATCTGCTGATGTGTACTAACACGCATCAGTTCTCCAAGTTGTCCGCTCCATGACTGTATCCAATTCGAAGTCCTACTCCTTAGAGCCTCTACCACTAATTCTCCGTCAGACTGCTCCATATAGATTGATGCAAGATTTGGTATTTCAACCTCATACATCTTTTCGGCAGTATCAGCAACATCGAACTGTATCGTATCAGCCGCAAGAAGTGTGGCCACTCTCGCCTTCAGCTCGTCTGCATCTACATTGTCTTTCTCAGCATCGTCCAACGTGCTAAGTAATTCAGCAGTCTGATTTTCGAGCGATTCAGCAATTTGCTCCTCAAAAGAGTTTGCTACAGACACTGTATGATCTGGCTCTGCAAACCCTTCTGCGTCCAAAGTGTCCTTCAGATCATCATCCGCTTTTGCGAGATACAAGTCTATTGCATCACAGATGCCGTCTGCATTGGAAATAACCGCCTTTGCAAATTCATCCATCATTCTGCCCCCTTCCGGTATTCAACGAGAGCCTTTCTGATTTGTTTCATCACTGCAAGCACGGATTCATCATCCTCGGCAGCTTTCTTAATCTTCTCGTCCACCTGTTGAAGAAGTGGATCCGTAACCTGTTGCTGTGGAGCAGACTTCAAATACTGTAATGGAATATCTCCCCATTCTTCTGGATAATCTTCCATTCCGTCCTTACCAAGCGTCTTGTACGTAAGCTCTTTGGCCACATTCGGAGACATGCCGCCTGCACGTTCTGTGACATTAAGAATCTTCTGAATATCATCTGGATTCGTGATATCCGGCTCCTCGAAAAATGCCTCTACATAGCGGTTTTGGTATCCGTTCAGCAGTTTGTTATTCACTAACCACGCAAGAGATGTTCTCTCCGGCTGGAATACTTGCTTCTCAGTTACCTCCATGGCCGTCTGTGCTGTTGCCCTATTAAAGTCTGTCGTATATCCAACGTATAGGTCCGGCAACAGGAAGGAGGATTGTGTCTTCTTTCTTCCGTTCTCTTGGTACTCCTGGAATAATTCGTCTTTCTGAAGGATTCCGGCCAGGTCTTTGATTTCGATTTCTGGCTGTTTGCTTTCTTCGAATCCAGCTGTGACTTCCTTATTCTCGGTTTCAAGAACCATGAAGGAATGCTGACCAGCCTCTCCCTTTATCTCATTCATGTAGCTTTTCAGCTTGTTGAACGATTCATCAGATAGTGTGCCGCCCTTTACCACGATCATAAGCGGTGTGTGACGTCCTTGTCTGAAATAGTTGTTGTTCAGAACTTCCGCTCTCCTGTTTCCATCGACAGTGAGCACCTGGCCAATCCATCTAACCTCTCCATATGGCATGCTGCCAATCTTGAAGTCTATGATTTCATTTGCCTGATTATCGATATCCGGAATCTCGTCTTCTTCCGACATTTCATCGACATAGTAACCGGTTCGTTTGTCCATCGTTCTGGGGTCGCCAAACTCCTTGAAGTATACAGTCTTTCCGGCTACGTTCTGCCGGAACTTTCGGAACTTCTTCTTTCTGGTAACCTTCTCGCCCTTGTAGAAATACTCGGTATCGATATACGGCTCCAGCGGATATGTCATGTCTATGGACGGAGTATCAATAATGAACTCTAGCTGCACAACGTTTCCTTTCAAATCTCTGATAACTTCACAGTAAGATATTCCGTATGTCTCCCTGTCACGGATAACATTCTCGAATACCTCTTTGGTCATGGTGTCCATATTCAGTAGAGCAATTATCTGTTTCATACGATTCCACTCTGTCTTCATTTCAGTGGTTTCATCGTCATAGTCATCCATATATCGCACATTTATGCCAAATCCGGCAATATTGCTCTTATATGCCTTGATGCACTGCGGGAGAATCGTGGAATCATCCACCAGCATCTTCAACCCTCGCATATCTATAGGGTGTGATATCCATTCAGAAGCATTTGCTGCATTCTCTCTGCTCAGCTGCTCCGACTTGTCAGACTTTTCAATAGGTTTCTGATTATTGAACACCGTAATCGTTGGTTCGTAGTCATCAGCCTTTACAACTCTAACTCCTACTTCCTTTGGTGGAGCAGACTTCTTATCATTTTCCATTCTTAGCAGTTCCTCCTTTCTTTTTTTGATTTACCGGAAGGCACACGAGTAAGATACAATCACCTTCATCCGGTGACGATAATCCTCTCTCTTTCATATCCTTCTTGCTTTCTACCTGTATCTTTCCATCACTTCGGAACGAATACTTCCTGCACGAAAGCTGGCCAACAAGGTCGTTATCGTCTGGAAGCACTATCTCCGGCTTATGTGCTTTACCCTCATCATCGTAAGGGGCAATCAAGTCCTTTACTACACCCATCATGAATGTAGTGCTGTCATAGTAGTGTTTGTGCTTTATCTGCTGTCCAAAGTTCACAGGTATTATCACCATATCCTCATATGTCTTAGGGTCTGAACGTTTGAAGCTTTTCAGCTGATCAACAACTCCACCACCAACACCGCCATCATCCACCTTGACCGCTATTTGCTCTTTGTATTTGTAATGCTCTTTCAAGTGCCTGTATAATTCAGCGATATTTCCAGCTGTCCATGTTGTATCCTGGCCGTTGTATTTCTTATAAATCTTCACAGCCTCATTCACTCTGTAGCCAATGCAGGTCTTGTCATCGCCGAATCTTGCAACGTCGCATCCAATGGATACTTGGTTTACCCCGGACACATCCATAGGTTGCAGTTCTCCGGCTTCGTTTCGGTATATTCCCAAGGCTTTCGCAGTATCAGCACTTAATTCAGTGCTTACACTAGTTTCAAGCCAGGATATCGGCATAAATACATCGTCTTCCTGTTGTGGGAACTCTCCATCTACACGGACACGGACTACATTACTGTCCTTACCGTATTTCCTATCCATCGATGCAATATTGTCTTTGTTGGTTCGAGGACTATTTCTGCTCGATACCGTATGGCAGCTGTAGAGATTTCTGTCTGATGTGAATGCGTCATAGAATGTTCCAGACGTTCTCGTTGGGTTTCCCATCATCAGCAACTTATTGTTCTCTCCAGAAAGGGTACCTACGATTGCTTCCATGATTGGATCTGCGACACCGGATGCTTCATCTATGATGAACAGCATATTGTCCTCATGGAAACCTTGCATGTTTTCTGGCTTCGTAGCAGTCCTAGCAACGGCAAACCAACGCTTTTCATAGCCAATCATGTAAATATATGTCTTTGTCCATTTAAGGAGCATAGGGAGCAAAGGAGACTTATTCATCCACTTTGAAACCTCAGACCACAGTACATCGTTCAGCTGCTGCTTCGTTGGTGCGGTAGCAACTATTCTCGCATCTGGATAACAGGTAAGGAACCACAATAGGGCACAGGCTTCAACACCTGTCTTTCCTACACCTTGGCCAGACTTGACAGCTACCTTTGGGTTATCCCTTAAATCATTCAATGCCGATATCTGCCATTCATCAGGCTCAAACATCAGCACTTCTCTACAAAATTGTACGGGAGACGCTTTCCACTGCGGAATGGATTCTTCCAAAAAGGCATCTAGCCATTCCATATTCTCATTCATGGCCATCACCTCTCATGGCTCTAACCTTCTCCGCCCAAGCACGTACCACATCATTACCGGCGGTACCGCCTGCCAATCTCTGCTTCTCAAGGTGCAGCTTAGCAAGTGCATCAATAGCCTTGGTCTTTTTTGCCTGCACATTACTCAGTTCCGATTCAAGACGGAGGATAATTTGGTCTTTGTTCTCCGTCTGTGTGGATACATTGTACGAATGTCCCGGCAGTATCTTATCTTCTTCAACCTTCTTACGCTGACGTTCCTCATAAAGCTCCTTGTCTGCATCATTATCAAATGACCGCTTCGATTCGCTCCTGGAAGTGTAGCTGATTGCCACAGGTTGGTCTGAAGACCTATATTTATTTATGGCCTGCATGATTCTTCGCTCACGGACTGAGAACAGCTGTATCTGCTCCAATAGCAGTGCTTCCTCGTCCTTTGGTATTTCCTCTACAAGCTCTTTCTCTGTATCGTCAAGCACATCCCAATACACAGCTGAATAACCTCCATGCTTAGTGACGTCTGGTGGTGGTTTAGGGTTAGGATTCCCTCTGCCTCCCTTTGCATTTTGGTTGCCCTTTGGGGCACCTCTCTTTGGTGGAACGCTCCCCTTATTCTTAGTGGAACGCTCCACCGGTTTTTTTTTGCCTTCTTTTCCAGATGACGGATGGAGTTTACCTTCCCAGTTGTCCATGGATTTCCACTTGCGAATCTTATTGTCTGGCAGTTTTAGTTTCTCAGCAATTTCAACCAGTTTGATGTTTCCCTTGCTTTCCAGATATATCTTCTCCGCTTGCTTCCGTTCTTCGCTTCTTTTGTCCGTATCTGGACCTCTTGGTGTTGGCATTGACCTCCCTCCTATCTGATTTTGATTTGCTTCCGTGTGGGAACGCATAAGAGAGAGCGAAGACCTTTCCCCGCTCTCTACGAATATCACTCGTTATAACATTAAATCTTTGTTATAAATTCCGCATTTGAGTAGTTTTCGCGACCTTTTACCATCATCTTCAAGAAGTCATCTTTGGAGAAGTCTGACAGTCTGAATATCTCCTCTGGTCGCATACCCAGCTGCTTCCCTATTTCCTCCACCGTCTTTCCCTCTCCCATGAGTTCTTTCACAATGGCTTTCATAGGCTCTAACAGGTGAGTACCTCTTGCCCTGTTGTGTGTTACGGTACCGTAAATATCTCCTGCTTTGTCATCATGCCGCACTACTACGACAGGTACCTTCCCGTCAAGCTTCGACAGAAGAGGCTCCTGCCCTGCTACTGTCCATCTGTGGAATCCATCAATAATCGTATAATCAGGACGTACCACTATGGGAAGTGTCCATCCATTTGTCAGAATAGACTGTGTCAGCAGCTCCAGGTTCTGCTTGGATACCTTATTCGGGTTGTAATCATTCGGTTTCACAATACTACGGTCTACCCACTGCAATGTGGATAGCGGTTCTTTGATGTTAATCTCCATTCTTCTTTGCCTCCTCTTTCTTCGCCTCTGTGATGTATCTTCCATAAATTCTCTGGTACAGTGCTCGGTAGGAACGAAGCTTCGGATCTCCGGAGATAAGACCTTCGTATATTGCTTTGTAGTCTTTGTCAGTAGCGATTGCCGCAACAGATATGAAGAAGTTCCGATATCTGCTGGCAACGTACATTTTGTGCTTTGTGGTGAAATAAATGTCCATGTTGTTGAACATTTCGATTAGTTCCGCTTTGTAGTCCTTGGCATCTTGGTCTTTTTCGCCCTCCTTCCTTGCTGTGGTGCTTCTTCCGAACATCTCACTGTCCCAATACAGGGCGGCCAGATATGCGTTAGGCTCTCTTCGTGTTACCCGTTCCATCAGATCCGGATAATACTCATTCATCTTCACAAGGCTTCGAGCGGTGTCTACTGAAAAGAACTGTGATACTCTAAGTTGTCCTTTTCTGGTACCCGCCTGCCACAGATACAAATAAATGTCCGGGATATCTACATGCTCATTCAGCAGATATAACCAGACATCGTTATTGGTCCAATCGTATATTGGAAAGACCTGGTGCTTATTTGTCATGGTCTTGCCGGCTTTAATCATGGATGCGATATTCTGCAACCGTTGTACGGACTCTGCTGTTCTGATTCCCGTAATAGTAATGCCACTCTGGCACGTTCTCGGCAGAAAATCTTGATATGCATCAATCCGCGGTCTTAATAATGGGTGGTTTCGTATTGCAAATGATGGAGGACGTCTCACCCACACATCCTCTTTCGCAGAATCCCAGCAAATGAACGTTTCGTCGTTGGATAATTCGTTGAAACAATTGTAATGCTTCACTTCCAGACAGAACCATTCGAACTTGGCTCCCATCAGCATAAAACGCTTCCGCCATTCCTTCACCTTATCTTCTATGCATGGAAATATGGCTTCTTCGTCTATGAACTGAACTGTAAGCTGTGATGGGTTTATCTTCCCCCTCTGCACAAGGTTGTAAATCAGCTGTGCTATGCATAAGCTGTCCTTCCCGCCGGAAAAGGACATAAATACAGGTAATCCATTATTGAATACATTGATTATCCGTATCTCTGCTGCTTTCACAACATCGATGCTTGAAGCACATCGCTTTATAGCCATATCTTCTCACCACACTTTGGACAGATGACAAACTTTCTGATATCGGCGGTCTGTTCGTCCTCTTCCTCGTGGATCATCTCACTTGTTGGTATAACAGTTCCATTTTGCGGTGCTTCCGGCTCTTTAGAACCAGAATCATCGGATTGTGGTTCCATCTTTGCTTCTCTGCGTTCTGTCTGACTTCTAATGGCCTGAACCTCTGATTCATCCAGAGTGCCATATTCTGACAGCTTCTCGGTCACGTCTTCTGCTTCAGCTACCATCTGACGCAATATCTCAGAATCATATCCCGGGATATCAAGGTCATCGTGCAGATCGTCCAGAAACGAGTTCAATGTTTCCAGGTTCTCAATGCCAAGGGCGAATATCTTATTGTCTGCAATCATCAGCTTCTTTTTCTGATTCTCTGTCAAATCCAGATACTGATATACCTCTGCTTCGGTCTTACCCATCCGCATAAGTGTTTCATACAGTCCATTTCCTGCCAAAATGACATTGTTCTCGTCAATTACAATCGGTCTGATCTGGCCAAACATCGTAACACTTCTCTCAAACTCTCGGAGCTGCTGGTCCGTATGGATCCGCACGTTCTTCTCCGGTTTCTTCATGTCAGCCAATTTCATAGTAAAGCTCTTCATTTCATTATCCTCCGAATTCAATGATTTTGCCTTCCTCGACCTTTACAGAGCCGGTAAATTCTCGGCTACATAAATAATGGCACCCATCCACGCTTCTAACGTACAATGGCTGCCCTTTCCGGAAAGCTGTTATTTTGTTCTTCTGAAGGATAAGAAGTGCCACAGGCACCTCTGCCGATAAACGGTTGATGCTTTCTTCAACACCAAATTTGTTTACCAGATGACATATGATTTCGCTGTCGCAGTTGCTTTTCAGCTCTGCACCGATTTCGTCTGCTATCTGCAAATAGCTTCTGACGTTACCGTTGTGTGATATTGCTGTCTGGCCAATAACCATAGGCTGATTGTTCGATATATCCTTGAACGTTCCGCTGGTTGCCAGCCTGCAATTTCCTATGATTGCTCGGCAGTTGCCTTTGATGTCCTTAAAGGCTTTTTTCGGATTGATTGCACTTGCATACATTTGTTTGCAGATGCTTTCATCTTCAATCCAAGCAATTCCGTATGCCTGAGGTCCTCTTTTCAAGGCTTCTCCGGCAATCTCCTGTAATAACAGGTCATTTATTGAACTTCCTACTGCTCCGAATATTCCACACATTTAGATCACCTCACTTTCAAGGAAATCTTTTGCACTCTTAATGCTCTGTGCGGCATCCTTCACAATGGAAGGGTCAATCTGAAATACTTCTTTCCATCCGTTCTCGATGGATCCGGTCCACTGTCGTGCCGGCCATGGGTGTGTTCCACAGTAATATCCGTTCTGCCAATCATAAAACGGTGGCATAGGAATCTGGTAATAATGGATATATGACAGAATCTCCTCATGGCTCCAATCTGCCAGAGGACTATATCGTGTAACACCTTTCCCATCTGTATAGATGTTGGTACCTTTGCCGACGTAATTTCCATCGGCTCTCCTGCGTCCAAGAAGCAGCATATCAAGTTCTCTTGCCTTGTAATACTTCGCCTGACCTCTATGCTGAACCATGTGGAACCATTGAGCTGCTATATTGGAGTTCTGAGGGAATAGCATCTGCTGATGCTCTGTAAGCCATTCCAAGTTCTGCCCTGTGTCTATCACTTCCAGTTTCTCTGGCATGTGGTCCGTCACCCAGGCAAGGAACTCTCTGTACTCCATATCACATATCACGAGGACACATTCTGTTATTCCGGCCAGATAACATATCTGCTCCAGAACCAACGAATCCTTACCACCGCTCCATGCGAATGCTGCTCGTTTTCCTTCGGTTGTTACCTTGATGTCTTTTACTGTCTGTCCCACTTTCTTATCAAGTTCCTTTTTTGGGACAATGCTCTCTATCTTCTGCATGACCTCGAACCAGTCTGAATTACTGACACGTTGCTTTCTTCCTAATACTGAATTTCCCATATTCCATCATGCCTCCCTTTTTGGGATTTTTGACACAATGAATGCCACGATTCCAGCCGATAAGACGGTTGTTAGGCTTCCGACAGTTTTATATATCGAAATACCAGAAATCGTTCCGTAGGCGAAAATAGGAAGCCCTACGACCAATGCTGTGATGATTCCTGCTGTAACTCCCTTTCCGGTCAACTTTACCTTCAGAAGAGTCATGATTGTTGGAAGCATCGTTGTTGCTCTGAATGTGCAGTAGAACAAAAACATATGTGTGACTGTCAGTCCCGGGATATTTGCAATCAAGATTCCTACAATAAGCAGGATAACCATTGCACCTTTTCCAATAGTGGTATTTTCCATTTTGGAAACATCCGTTGTAAGTGAGGATATTGCACACAAATTGCTGTCTACTGTTGATAACAATCCAGAAATCAGCATGAACATAAATGGAACGATTACCCATGATGGGAAAATCGCTTTGATCAGTTCGAAGTTTACCTGCCCTGCATCAGCTGGTGTAAACCCAATGCCGGCAGCTATAAATCCTAAAATTCCCATTGACAGCGGAACTATTGCAAATAGAACTGCTCCAAGGGAGAATGACTTTCCAATCTTGTCCTGTCTGATTGAAAAAGCTCTCTGCCAGAAGCATTGATCACCGAACGGGCCGGCAAATAATCCAATCGCTGTCGGCAATCCGAATCCCAAGAATACTTCCAGACCTTTTCCTGTAAAAAGGCTCGTATATTCGCCTGTAGAACCCGTCAGCTGGATAGCAGACAGTCCACCATTCAATTTCAGTGCCCACGGAACAAATACTGCACAGGCAATCAGCAAAAACACCATCTGGATCCCATCTGTCAGAACGGATGCCCTTATTCCGGAAATAGATGCGTACGAAAACGCTATCACGGCCAGAATAATTGTCATAATCCACATCGGAAGCCCTGTCACTAAGCTTAATATCTTTCCTCCGGCAAGCAGCTGCACTGCAGTTGACAATACCGTCAGCATTGTAAGCTGGAACAGGTAAGTATTTCTCACTGTTTTGGACTCATACTTCTGGTACATATATCCAGAAAGCGTAATTCCATGTGGCATTTCTCTTCGTATCTTCTTGGCGAATGGTATAAACACCAGCAGGCATAACACATTCGGTACCAGAAACCAAAACAGTCCTGCAAAACCGTTCGAATAAGCTTTCTCTGCCGAAGTGAATAGCGCCGGTGCCCAGATCCACGTTGCAGCCACACTCATGGCCGATATAATCGTCCCCATGTTTCGACTCCCAACATTGAAATCTTCTCCATTCTTTCCATGCTTCGTAAATAGTAGTGTCGCACCCACCATAATGAGTGCATAGATAATCAATACAATTATCCCTGTCATTTTGTTACCTCCTTCAAATTTTTAGGTTTGAGGAGCAACAAAAAAATCCCCAAGAGGACATTCTTCCTCCGGGGATTCGTTTAATTAGAATTTTACGGATTAACTTTACCATTTTATATATTAGTCCGTCAATGGAATCTTTTTCGGACTAGAGTATTACACGTTCTTACAATCCGTCCACTCCAAATATCAAAGCAGATAACCTCTCTGTGGCAATTTTTTCATCTTGATATGTCGTATCGGATGACACATTCCACTTTTTCATGAGGTCTTTTCTTGTAACCTTGTCCTCTGCAATATATAATCCATGGATAATATCGTATCTCCGCTCGTCCAACTCATTGTTGGACCTTTCGCAGAATATCTTATACATGTCAAGCATGGTCTGTACGTGGCTGATGATGATTGCGGTTCTGGTGGCACTCGTCTTGATGGACTCTACTATGACCTCGTCATTATAAATATTCATCATGCTTTCCAGAATCTCGCTTGCAGATTCCTTCATCTGCGTACGTCCGAATACCGAACTTTCCGCATTCACCTGTAGCATCCGGTAATTGCGGAGCAGAAGCTTCGTGTTATGGTACCGTCTGTCTTTGCTCTTACTCTGGTACGATTTCAGCTCTTCCTCATATTTTTCTATTCCCGCTTTTGCCCCTGCTACTGCCGCCTTCTCGAAGAGTTCCTGCAATTCCTCTTTGGAAAGGGTCACTAGCATGACAGGTGTTTGTTCCTGATTGTCCATTCTTAGACCTCCCTTAAAATATTCCGGCTCCTGGTACCGCTTTAGCCAAAGTAATTTTCAAGAAGTCCCATTAGGTTTCTCGCTTCTTCCTCCGTAAGTGTAATTCCTTTACCGCTTTTGGCATCTTCCGGTGCCCAATCGCGAATATCAAGCTTTGGTTCTGCATCATTCCAGCTCACAAGTCGCAGCTCTTTGTTCCATCCAGACTGATTTTCCTTTATTATACCAATTTTTTCTACTACTGTACACTTAATTTCTGACATCTTGCACTTTTCCTCCTACAAGTTACTTAATACCCTTTTCTTTTCAATAAACCACCTTTATTCTTCCGTATATGGTTCTGGTAATGATTTCCATGCTATTGGTTTCCATGAATCGCTTAAATTGCTTGAAGTTAATTCCGAACAATATTCTTTTTCATTCGTCAAAAAGCAAAACTTTCCACCCTCCATGTAATTTGTGAATGCCTTACACACTCTTCTTTGGCCGAACTTATTTTCAACTGTTAGTAAAACAGGATATCCGCAACATTGTGGCATACTTTTGATTTGTTCAATTTTGTTCCAATCGAGCACCTCTGTATATTTGTCTGATTTCTCATGAAAACCACCAATATTTGCATATGCCATGCCGTATTCTGCATCTGGGAGCTTTGATTCACTCGGAATTTTTCCATCTTCTAGTACGAATGAATATCCACCGCCTATACTTCCGTCTCCATTCTGCAAATTGTCATAATATAGACATTTTCCATCTTCGGATATTTTTAATCCATCGTGGCAATTTGTTCCATACTTTCTAACTTCTCCGCATTCATTATCTCTGATATATAATTCACTCATTTCAAGTATCACCTCTCCTACAGCTGTTTTATCATATTCTCGTATGGTTTCGGTAATTTTTGCCATGCGATTACTTTGTCATTTATGAAAGCATATGAGTAATCCTCTATATAGTCTGTGACTTCATACCATCCTTGCGGTATCCACCATGTGTCCTCTTCCTCTACATATTCCCAATCATCAGGAATGCCATCATTCATACTCCAGGCCATATCTTCAACTGTGCAATGATGGTATGGAAAATATACCGCCTTAACTACTCTGTTCCTATATCCGTTGTATACCGTAATAAGCACTTCGTCAGAGCAATCCTTCTCTTTGCACTTCGGAACTGTATTTCTGTTCCATTTTGCCATATTTATACCTCCTATAGTTTCGGTCTTTCCTGCTTCTGTATCGGTTTCATGATAGTAGATGCATCTGCAGATGATTTTTTCTTGAACTGGTACACTACGTTGGCCACGGTCTGAGCTTCCAAGTGCATCTCTGCAGCTATGTCCTTATTCGACCAACCTGCTTTCTTCAGTGCAATGATTTTTCCTTTATCAATACGTTTTTTATCGTCATCCGTACACTTTTCACCATTTTCTGTACACTTTTTACCATTTTGATCATATTTTTCATCGTTTTGATCACATTTATCATCTTGGACTAATTCTTGGTCTAAGTCTTGGACTACCACTTCCGGTTTAGCCTTAATAAATTCTCTTATCTGCTTCATACAGGAACTGCAGTATTGATTGTTTTCGAACTCATTGTCTTCAGCAAGGGACGATTCTTTCACATCCCTTGTATTTAATGCTATGTACCCATGGCTTTTGCACTTAGTAATCTCTTTTCCGCATCTGTCGCAGAATATCCTAATCATTGTTTTGCCCTCCTTCCGGCATTTCTATAAATTCTGATAATTCCATCTGTCCTGGAACCGAATAATCCTCCTCATCGAATATACTTCCACTGCTTTGTTTTGCCGAAGCACTTTTAGAAGAAACGGTTTTAGGTTTTATCTTCTGGTAGCATATTGGACCATAACCTCGTTCTATGCTCTTTGCACCTTTCAAGGTTCGTCCGCAGATTCCGCATATCATCGTTTTCCTCTGAATAATGCGTATTCCAAATCTTCTGTCCATCTCCAACTGTAGATACGTCTGTCCGGATCGTACTCAACACCTTCAGAAGCGTACTTCCGTACCTTTTTGATGATAATTCGTAATTGCATTGCTCTCCACCAATTTTTCATAGGCCACCTCTATTCCACATATATGCTTACAGATGTTCTCGGAAAGTTCATTTTCTGCACCAGACGCTTTCTTTGATTCTTCTCAATATCTAACTGATCCAACACCACGAAGCTTCGGTTAGATTTGTCCTTGAACATCATATGTGGCTGCTCAATGAGGAAGCAGGCAACCGCCATAGCTTCGTTCCGTTCTTCTACTGCCTTGTCCCTTTCGGCTTCTCTCCTGGCAGAAAGTTCACACTGGCCAGCATAAGCAACCTTCATATTCTCATTTTCTGCAATCAAATCCTTTACGAATTTGAACTTTTTCAATAGTGCCTCCATAAATATACCTCCGTCAGTTTTTCTTTATCATCATGATATCTCTTCTAATAGGCTCTGTTTCTACATCGTTTTTATGTATTCCGAAAGGCATTTCGAATCCTTCCGGCAATACCCATAAATGGTACATTCCTGCCGCATCTATTAAACGGTCAGCATCAGGGAATACCTCGATAGCTGTTCTATTCTTCCCTATCAGTTCATTCTTAATCCGGTATTTCTCCGCCCATGGTATGTCAGTGTTATCCTTATTTCTTATTGCCAAATGCTCAACTTCTCCGACTGTAGTCATTATCATCCGGCTCAGTACGACATATTTTCCACCCTGCCTGAAGCATCTATCCATATCTCCGCACCAACCGTCTCCATACGCTAAGTCCTTAGGAGATAGTTCCCTTTTCCAATTTCCCATTTTCTGCCTCCTTCTTCTGCTGTCCTCTTTTTACCATAAGGGCAAACGCTTCTTCTCCAATATCGCTGTCCGCTTCTTTCTTGGCTTGTTTCTTTTTGCATTTCTCCACCGCCTGGTCGTAATCATATCCGATCTGCTCCGCAAGCCTATCGGCTATCTTCATGAACTTCACTCTGTAATATGCTTGATACTGAATATCATCGCCCCTGGCTTCATCCAACATCTTCACATAATCGTGCAGCATGCAGATTATCAATACCACATCTCCATAGGAGCAGCTGACCACATAATCACACATCAGACGCAGGCTGATAGCTTTTTCTATCATCACCTGTTTTTCCTGCTCCTTTGTCATTGACTGCTCGACTTCTTCAAGCAGTTGGAAGAAAAACCAGAACGTTTCATTTTCCGGTGCCTTCATACGCATACTCCTAACTGAAAGATGGTTCTGGCTCTTTTGTTGGCTTAATGTCTGCACTCAAGTATGTTGACTTTCCTACCAGCCTGCAACTATATCTGGACAGTTTCATCAAGAACACCTCGAAATCAGACATAAATCTAAGCTTGTCAATATCTGGAGAACCACGGAACGTGATTTCGTAATAATCACGTTTGTTATACTTAGATAAATTCACTCTGAACTGAATATCCTCGTTCTCTTCATCATTCGATGCATCAACCTTGAAGTCTAAATGAGCATCCTCGAATACTGACTTGTACCATTTATCATCATCTTCTTCGATTTCCGCCGACACCTCAAAGTATTCATACGAAACACCATCGTCATAGGTTACCTCCATTCCATCCGTATTTATATTTTCAGCTACGAATTTTTTATAAACATCGAATATTTCTTCCAGAGTCCAATCTCTCTTCGGAACATCTGTCATTATATTCTGAAAATTCTCTATCATCCTTGTCTGATCTGGGATTGTGCTTTGTTTGATAATCTCTGAAAGTACCGTTTCAAGCTTTAGTGTGTACTCATCCATATTGTAATTTTCTATGTATGGAACCATTGTTTCCTGTATTCTTTTCTTGATGGCATTATTCAGTTCTCCCCATCGGAAGGCATTGTCAATCGCTTCTTTGAAACCATTTACTACTTTTTCTCTAATAATTCCATCTATAGTCCCATCTTCCAGGACCTCATTCGTGATTCTCTTAATATCTTCATCAAAATTTCCCATTGCATTTCCTCCTAATTGTGAGTGGCATTGAAATTCTCTATCGCCCACCGGTTACCGGTAGTGTAAACCGCAGCTCTCGTCTTCTCCTGTGGTGACATTACCTTGTTCGGTACCGCTCCAATAGCTTCCCTGATTCCACAGTCATCGCATATCATTGTTTTATTGTCAGATCTGGACAAAGCCAGAAGTCTTGGAAATCCTCTGCCACATTTTGGACATTTCTGCATATTATCATCTCCTTCATTAAGCAATCGTTTTTGATTGCATTTCTGGTTTGCAATCATTTTAAGTTGCACAATGGCCAGCATTGTACTGTTTGTCCAATTTCCGCACCAATGGTCCTTTGCAAATGCGGCGGCACAATGGCCTTTATGTATGCAACTTCCACGCATTTCTTCTGTCGTCACCGTTTTCTCCTTTCCGGAGGAAGGTATCCCTCCTCCAGACGATGGTTTACGGGTTACTTCGTGATATATTATTTTGTACCTAAAGGAGTACCCAATTCATGTTCTCTCAGCTCTTTGTATTTGGCATTTGTGGCATTCATGATTTTTACGATATCCTGCAATGGAATATCTATCTTCACATTGCGGTCTGGAACATCAATTGAAAACATCTGTGCTGTTACCGATGCTCGAATCACGCAATCATGCCCTTCCATAAGACCTGGCTTTTTCTGTAGTAACTGTTTTTTATTCATAACGCATTTGGTATTTAACTGCATTCCATCTGCTCCAAATTTCATATCATCACTCCTTAAAATTTACCGGCAGTACGAGAGCGGTCATATCACTGTCCTCTGCCTTGATTACAAGTGGCATGGTCTTCGATGCGAACGATAACGCAATATTGTCACAGCTAAAGGCTTTCAAGCAGTCTAAGAATAATCTCGGATCAAATGCTATCTTTAGCTCTGCCCCTACTTCTTCCTGCAACTGAATATCTTCTGCGTAGTCTGCCAGAGCATTCTTATAGCTTACATGCATCGTTCCGGCATCAAGTGTCAGCATGACAGGCGCTTTATCTTCCACTGCTCCGCAAAGCCTTGCTCTGTTTATAGCCTCCAACAGTGACCGACGTTCTACGAAGGTTCTGATATCACCTTCAGTAAACATCTTCTGGTATGCGAAATACTCTCCAACAATTAACCTGGTGTAAATCTCATAGTCCTCTGTTTTAAATATTGCACCATTCTTGTCATACGATATTGAAATATTACCTTGCAAATCCAGCTGCAACACTTTTTCCACGGCAGCTCTCGGAACAATAAGCTTGAACTGACTTTCAAACTTTGTGCAATCCCACGAGATTCTATGGCCATCCAATCCTACAAAATTCAGATTAGAACCGTCCGCATCCAGAAACATCCCTGTCATCATCGGATTTCCACCGGCGGTTGGTATCGCATACAGAACGTGGGAAATAGCCTCTTTCAGTTTTTCAGCTTCTATGCTTGCAGTGCTTTCGTCCACTATGCTATCCCTCTGGTAAATAAACTGACCAACCGGGAATGTCTTGAACTTATTCTTTATTTTCCCCATTTGTATAGTGACAATGTCTTTCTCACAGGTGACAGCAACCTCTCCTCCAGGAAGACTGCTTATCAGCTCGAATGCTTTGGCAGGAATGATGAATGAATCATCCTCCATGCCCTCTAATTTCGCCTTAACGGTCAGTTCGTTATTGCTGGCGATTAAATAACCGTCTTTGCATAGAATGCCTTGTAAAGCGGCAATCGTTGTCTGCTTCGGAACAATGCCTTTCATCTGTCCAATTTTCTTTGACAACTCATTTTTATCTACTTTCATCTCTAAGTTCCACTCCTTCCAAAAATAATATTTTGCAATACTTCGTTGTTACTCTGTACGGATCCAGCTCTTCTTCGTTCATGTATTTATGGCCAAACCTATCTTTCATCGTCTTCCATACTTTCCATGGAACCCTATAAAAATTCTCCATGCCAATCGAAACAACGACAAAGCAGTGTGCACCCATTTTTTCATATCTATCAAATGTCTGCTCCTGTGTTTCTGTAATTGCGTTCTGTTGGATTCTGTCATGATCAGTATGCTTCGCATCAAAGATTATGCAGCTCCCATCGCACAATGTTCCTTTGAAGTCAGGCTGTGCCTGTTTCACAAAACAGGCTATGTACTGCCCCATTCGCCTATCTCCATATGGTTTCAATGGTCTCATTGGTTCCGGAGTTTTCTCTATGCAGGCAACATTCTGGTCATAATAGAAATCGCATGAGTCAGAAATCCACTTTTCAAACATTTCCCCTGCAGCTCTGCTTTTTCTGCCTATCATTTGCCTATCCGTCATTTTCTGTACCAAGGTACCATTCCAAAATTGCCTTTATTTCCACCAACTTTGTGGCACCAATTCCTTTTACTTCGCCGATTTTATTGATAATCTCACCGATTTTGAAGGTCTTCGGCTTCGGAGCCATTGCTTTTCCCTGATTGATTCCTTCACTTTTCGCCTTATTAACTCTGTCCTCAACATAGTGGACCAGCTGTTCATCGGTCATTTTCCGCATTTTAACCGCTTTATCATGGATTCTTTCTTCATCATTCGTTCTGCGGCAGCTTCTCTTTGCCATATTCTTCTCCTTTCGTTCTTCCCTGCTGACATCTGATATAGCAATGCCGGCCGTAAAATCTGCGTAACCTTCTCCGTTACGGCACCACATATCATTCACCCTTTGAGATTCTGCTTATAGACACCTCGTATGTTGTCATCTTCTTTTCTTTCTTCATGTACTCTCGGCTCTGGATACGTCCACTCATGGTTACAAAATCTCCTACTTCCAGAGTATTTGAAAACGCTGCATTTCTTCCCCACGCAATGCAAGGAATGTAATCTGACTTTTCATACTGCCGATTCACTGCAACGAGTAAATCACATACATGCTTATGTAATGGTGTTTCTCTAAGAACAGGTTTCTTGCAGATGTTTCCTGCAAGTGTAATTTCATTCGTTGTTCCAGGTTCATCAATAAAGAAAATATCTCTGGCAAATACGGAAAGAATCAGTTTTGGTTCTGCATCATGCCTGTTGTACGAACGGTACTGGCCGGTTACAGAAACAAAGGATCCTGCTTTCAGCTGGTCAAATACCGGATATCTGTCCGATACCATAACCGGAATCGTATCAATTGCACTGCTCAATCTGCTAACAGCAATCTTCATTGTGTAGAAGCCTTCTCCAAACACCTCATGGCTGAATACCAAGTCTTCCACGATTTCCCCCGTCAGTATTGCCACATTATTCTCAATCATCATTTTCTCCATCTGTTTCTTCCTCCATAATCTTAAAATTTGGTTCCTCTATATTGTGATTCTTACAAAAATCAGAAAAGCACTTACGGCACATGAAAGCATATTGCTTTGGCTGTTCTCCCCTTCTGCTCCGTCCAAGAAGTGTTATCATTTCACTCTTTTTCAAGTGCTTATGACACTCTACGCAATCATCGAACAGCTTCTTTTTCAGCTTCGGACTAATCTCTGAGTGTTGCAGTTGCTTCGGAAATTCTCTTCGCATATTATCTTCCCCTACAACTTTCACAAGGCTGTCTTTCATAAATACCGGAACTCCTGCGTAATCAGCCTCAACAACAATCTTCTTTATCCATTCAAACTCCGGAACTGTCTTATTCTTCTGAACCCCAGTTTCGGCGCCGAGGATAATCCAATCGACCTGCTTGAATAGGATGTTGTGCTTCTCTGGTTCTATATCTTCGAGCAAAGGCTCTATGCTTACGAACGTATTTCCGAATGCCGGAAGAGAATTGAACCTGCTCACCTCGGACTCTCTCGTTATTGTCGTTCCGTACCACATGTTCTTTTTCCCTTCGGTCGGAACTCCATAATGTGAATACCTTGATACGTTTTTTGTCAGAAATAGGTAATTGTGAATCGGATTCTTCTCACAAGCCTCAAACACTTCATCCAACCATTCATCCGGTACCCACTCTCCAAACAGGTCACACATTGCTCCAACGAAAATGTTATTTCCCATTTTCAGCTTGCTTGGTATGTCCATTCTGTATCTATGTAACGTTGGTTCGAATCCGAAAGGATACACCAGCTGATTCCCTGTTTCGTTTAGCATCGGTTTATCGAGAACATATATTTCTTCTCTTCCATCAGCGTCATACTCCACTCTGTAATCATCTTTGGCCATCAGATTCAATCTCACATTTCCGCAAAACCTTTTTGTCAGACGTCTTGCATAGCAGTATTGGCATCCGTGCCGGCATCCTGTAACAGGATTCCATGTGTGATCACACCACTCAATTTTTGATCGGTTCATAAGTTGTCGCCTCCTCCATTCGTGGCAGCTTGTCCAGAAGATTGCAAGCCTCGATGACAGCCTCTTCTTCAATGCTCATTAACGGTGCCTGGTCCTTCAAGCTGATAAGGATTTCCACCATCTCTCCTATTTTCATTCTTCCTCCTTCCAATACTCCACGAAGTATTCCATCGTTCCATTCTTTTTTCCTTCTGCACCAGGAATAGGTGCTCTGCCAATCCTCACACTATATCCGCATTTGATAAGGAGTGTGGAAAGCTGAAGCCTGTCTTCCTCATTCCACTGAACGGATCCTTTTCTAATGCTGAATATTCGACCTCTAATATCTGCCATATTATCCCGCCTTCCTTTGTTTCTTCTCTGCTTTTTTATCTGCAGATGCTGCCTGCATCTTCTTTTCAAATACCTTTACAAATGCTTCAACTTCCGGTGGCATTCCACAGTTGTGAGAACCTCTGCACTGAACTATCTTGTTATTCTTAAATTCCATCGTGAAATACGGTACGTCTGGAGATTCCGATTTCCTCACAAAGAAAATATTCGTTTCTCCTCTTGCCACCCGATCAACATATCCTCCTACGCAATGATGAAGCTTTTCACCTTCAGCCTTGATTTCTGCTCCTGTTTTCGGAACTACTATTACAAGTCCTTTTCCTTTGATTGCAAAAGCATCAGAATCTCCATTTCTCTTAAATAGCTCTTCCATGGCTTTCTTCATCTTTTCCATTCGCTTCCTTGCAAGTGCTTCCTGTCGTTTCTTCTCCTCAGCAGCCTTCTTATCCTGCAATGCTTGATATTCTTCTGCAGTTCTGTCATGCACCTTCTTGAAGTTTTTTGGCATATAGATAAACATATTATCCAGGTCATATTTGAGTTCTTTGCACCAATCGAGATATTCCAACCAATCCTTGGCCATGTTCTGTTTACGCTCTATCCGTGGATCCTCTCTCTCTTGGTACCTCATATATGAGTACATGTAACATCCGCCCCTTTCTCCAAGAGGATAACGTTCGCTCTCTTTGGTTATGTATTTAACCAATTTGTGCAGTGACACTTTTCTATTGGCCTGCTTCAGAAGAGTTGTGTTGCACTCAAAAGTCTCATAGTATTCTTGCAGCTGCTCTGGTTTGAAATTCACTCCAATCTGCTGTGCCACTTGCAAAAGTCTCAGGCAGTCAGTGTTTCCATCTATCTCCTGCAATATTTTTGTATTAACCTTATTCAATCCGAGTATGTCATAAATCGTTTTTCCGCTCGTGTTGATTTTTCCGGTTGAACCATAGTGTCTTTTGTTTATCAGTGTCTGAGCCAGCTTATTCAATCCCATTTTGCAGAACCATTCAAGCTTAGGAAATTCAATATATCCTTTTATTCCATCCTCATATCTGCATGTCACTGTCGGTATATTCCTAGAAAGGAATTCCAGTGCTGAATACTTCATCGGTGTGTGTTCCCATGCCTCCGGTAGATTTTCTGGATATAAAACACACTCCATGCAAGCGATTTTCCCTTCATCATGGCACCATCTGGTCCTGCCGCTTTGCTTAAACTCTGCCCATTCATAAGAATCACACTTTGGAACTCCATTTTCGAATGTGTAAAATGCTCTGCTAAATTCTCCCATGCTTTCCACAGTTCTATCTTTTTTCACAAACGTATCTGGGTGCTTTCTGACTTCTCTATGTGCATGGAAATATCTGAAAAGAAATCCATCATCTGTAGGATCGATGTAAGCAATCCATCGCTGGTCCCAAATATGTGATGGGAGTTTTCCTTTCGCCTTAAATGTAACTTTGCTACCGCAGAACGGGCACACACCTTTTTCATTGTTCCTCATTCTCACTTCTTTTCTGCTAACCAATCCAATTTTCTTACAGTATGTGCATTCGCATTCTGCTTCCCCGGATTTTACCTCCTGGTATATTAGATATCTGGAAAACTCAAATGCGTTTTCAAATACCCACTTTTCAAATGCTTCCGGAACATCCTTTATCGGTTCCATAATCGCATCGATTGGATCCGTTTCCTTTTTGTACTTCAACTCACGTCTTACACTTCTGGCATGTTCTTGATATCTGTATACTTTCTCCCAAGCGCAATCATCGCCGTCCTTTGCATAAATCATGAAAAAATCGTCAATGAGCTGTTTGTCAAAATCGCTGGCAACAAATACACACTCTTTATGCGTCCATTCGTTCCTGTTCCATGACGATTTGGTTAGCATCACATCAAGCTTCGTGTTGGTCCAAGAATAAAATCCTGATGTAATCCATTTTGTTTTGCTCTGTGTCAAATCCTGTGTGATATAATCTTCATCAGTAAAAAATGTTCTCATAACCGGATTCCTGCTCTTTTTTTCAAAGAAATTCAGAATAAGAATTTCATCATCAATAAAAGTAGAAGTCACGATATGCTTTATCTCTGCCGGAAGTCTTTCAATAAGTCCATTGTCAATCTCCGGGAACTCGGGTCTTGGTATCTTAGATAGTTTTCTCTTATCCATGTCATACCTCCTACATTCCCATCATTGAGAACAGATCGAGCTGACCGTCCATATCCTTGCTGTTCTTTTTAGGCTTTTCATCTTCCGGTTTTTTAAGCTCTGCAGCTTTTTCCTGCTTAGATGGACCATTTTTTTCATGCCGCTTTTCCATGCTTTCAATTCTTTTTTTCTGGTCTTCCTTTTGCTTCTTCTCATTGGACTTATGCTGTTTCGCTCTTTCAGAAGCTTCCTTCGCTTTCTTTTCTGCCTCTGCCTTGTCATCCATGTGGTAATAATCCTCTGCCCATTCATAAACCACATCATCACGAACTGCCGCACAATTCTCTTTAGCCTGCTTTTTTGCCTTTGCATAAATGTACGAGAAGCATTTATCCCATGTCTTATGACCTTGTGCCACATCGGATGACAACCCTTCGTCTTCATCACATCTTTTCAGAAGGTAGCCGATAATCGGTTCTGCAAAAGATTTATCCTTGGCCAATTTCAATTCAGCCTCCAGCTTTTCCTTTGCACGTTCCTTTGCTGATTTTGAATTCTGTTCCTCTGCCGCCCTTACTTCTTCCGGTGTTGGATCAGGAATATTACCTGTTACAATATCAGCCAATGAAGCTGTTCCCATCGGAACTACAGCTGCTTCATCTATTACTTCTTCCTCTGCTGATTTCTCGCAATCCTCACATTTTTCATCAACTCCACCGGAGCATTTCAAATCTTCATCTCCTGTTTCATCAATCTGCTTTGCAATCTGGCATTCTGACTCTTCTTCCGGCTCTTTTGGTGCATTCATCATCCAATCGTATTCCTCTGCCAGTCTTGCATTTTCAACATCGAATATAGTGTTTCCATCAGCATCATAGAATGCCGTAACCAAATCCCTTTTCAAAAACTTGTATGTTACACCCATTACAACAACTTCGTTATTTTCGAGTTCCTGGTTATAACATTTTTTCAAATATTCGTTTACAACCTCGCTCCATGTATATCCATATGCACTATCAATTCCTTCTTCATTTGCTTTAAAATGCATCACTTCCATTGTTTGCCTCCTGTTCATCAAAGTAGAAAAAGAAATAATTCTTCATTTTCTCTTTATCCACTGTTATTTGTGACTTTTCCTCAGTTATACCCTTGGAAAATAGTAATTTTGATAATCCGAGTGATTCTGCCAGCCTTCTGCCGCACCACTCTGTCCTTGAGAAAAACGGTGTAAACCAGAACTCCTGTCCTTCCTTTTCTACCGGAATCAATGTGGATCCGCAGAGTGGATTTGTAATCGTATTAGCTATGGCCACATATCCAGGGCAACCGAGTAGCGAAAGTTGTATGTAGCACATCATCCCCACAACTCTGTCTATGTCTTGTCCAATAAACAACACATCTCTCTGATAATTGATTTTTTTATCCCTTAGCGAATTTGCAGCTGCAACCAATGTCGCACCAGCTCCGCACGCAGGATCATTAACCGATATGTAACCTCTGCGGTCTATTTCCCTCTGGACACCATCGCCTATGCTTATCTGTGCCATACATTTGCAAATGGAATACGGTGTGAAGAACTGACCTTTCCAATGGCTTCCAAGTTCAAGGGTCATGTACATTTTTCCAAGGAAGTCTTGGTCCGGATTCCTCTCCATGGCCATTGTTATGACTACAAACAGTTTGGATATCACTTCTACTGAACCAAGCCTTCCTATGCACTGTTTGTACTCTCTTTCCCTTTTTTCGTATCGCTCCGGTGTATGATCAGTTGCATTACTCAGACTGCAGGCGATTGCTGTCATAACATCCGCCCATACTTCCCACGCACTTCGCGAATAGCATAAGGTCTTGAAAATATCCAGAAATTCTTTCTCCGTTCCGATTATTTCATCGTTTTTCGCTGTCAAGGCAGCTACCTCCTTAGTAACTCATTCAATCTCTGCTTTATATGTTCTGGCGGACCTTCGCCGGCAGGAGATTCTTTCTCCGGAATCTCTTCCTGTTTTTTCTCTTCGATCTGGTACTCTTTTGGAACGTATTGTTCTATAAGCAATGATTTCTCACGTTCAACGAACATCGGTAATTGCTTCCGGCTACGCACTGCATTGGCTTTCTCTTCGTAGGCCATTCTGAAATTTGCTCTTGTCGCATCTGGATTGTTACCATGGCATATATTGTTCCATCCAATATTCTTCACAACCTCCACAGTCAGTTCATCCATTTTTTCGTAGGCCTCAAGAGGTCTCTCCCATCCGTATGTGGAAACTGCCTTTTGCACAGTTCCCCAAGCTTCATCGAAGCTCTTTATCTGCTTTCCGAATCGAGCCGCACATTGCTTTCTTATCTCTGCAATGCTCGGTGGGAAAGTATTCGTGCTTATGTGCTCAAGAACCGCATTCTGGACTATTTTGTAATCCATGTCCTGCAACATCATGTACCAAAAATCCATTGATGCCTTGTCTTCCAGAACCTTCGATGCAGGATATGCTGATTTAATTCCTATCGCAATCGTCGCAAATTCTTCTTTATTCACTCGCCCACTCCCTTGCACTGGCGGCAAACTGCTCTACTCTGGATCCACCTTGAGGTTTTACATAACCTTTAGTGCCTCCGCTGTCCTGCTCTTTTTGCAACCAGGTATTTATAAATCGTCTGATTCCTTTTTCCGTCTTCCGCTTGGTAGGGTTTGCATTCAACCACCCCTTCATGCTTCTAAGGCATTGCATAACATCAACAGCAGGATATAATTCTATCCATTCCTCTACGTCCTTTTGATACACCGAATATTCAGCACCAGAATTTAATGTCATAGTAATTACAGATGGTTCCGGTGGTATGGGCGGAGGAGCTAATCGCTCCGAGCTATTCGGATTGGATTCCGTATTGGATTTCGAATTGGATTGGATTGGATTACGGGGACTATTGCAACCATCTGAATACAATTGAATGCAAGTTTCATCAAAAGCAGGATACTTACTCTTCTTTGCTCTGATATTCTGATGACGTTCCCATGTGACTAATTGGAGATAAGGCTTCCCTTGGCATTCATATCCAATCAGCAATCCAGCTGTCGACAAATTATTCAAAGCCTTTTCAATCTCTGCCGGCTTTAGGTCCTTCAATGGAAAGCAAGAACCTTTAATAATTGCTGGTCTTCCGTCGTATCTTCCATAATCGTCACAGTTGACAATGAGACGGTAGAACAATACTTCCTCGAACCAGGATAGTTGATCAACAGAATCGCTTCTGCATATCGACTCCTTTAGTATCCTGTTCGGCATTGTGCATCACCTCTTCTCTGGAACCGCCCTTGCAGGCGGCTCCATTATTTTTATTCATAAATCACCTTGCTTCCCTCATCTGTCTTGATAACATCAAGGCTCTGTGGGAATCTGGCTTTCATTGTTGGGTCATGTGTTATGGCCATAATCTTCAAATCCGGGTACCGGCTCTGAATGGTCTCCAGAGCATCGCAGTATGCTTGTATTCCTTCACTGTCAAGGAATGGTGGCTCGTCGATGAAGAGCATTCCAAGCTGGATGCCAGCTGACGAGGACTTGATTTCAGCGAGTGCAAGGATTACGGATAACGATGCCTTAACCTTTTCCCCGCCAGACTTGGACAGGTATGGAAGAACCGTTTTTCCGTACTCTTCGATGAAGATATCCAATGTTACGACTTCTTTTTGTGTATTGGATTTGATTACCTTTTCCGTCTGGAACTCAATTCCCATTTTCCCTCCGGTCATCTGACCAAGGATGCTGCTTGATACCTCTGTAAGCTTCGGTACCAATGATCTGATAATCTGATGTGGTATTCCATCCTGTGAGAAAGCTGATTTCAAAGTATCGTAATCAGAGAATTCTCTCGAAAGGTCACGCACCTGTTTCTGAATAGTCGCAATTTCTGTCTGCAGTCTATCCTTCTCTTCGATTTTCTGAATCAGAGAGCCGACTTCCTGTTGTTTATTGGCAACGGATTTCTGAACTACCATAAGCTGATTGTCAATTCCAGATATTTCAGCTTTGAGTTGAGTGACATCGAGTGTTGCACCCTGTGTGTTGGCCAGCTCTTCTTTTGCCTCTGCAAGTTCTCTTTCAATCTCCGACAGGCGGATAACTTCATCTGCCTGCTGACTCTCAGCATTCTTCTTTCGCTCCTTGATAACAGGATAGGTTCCAGCTTTATCCACGTACGGTTTCAAAAGTGATATTTCAGTGGAAACCTCGTTATGCTTTTCAGCCGCAGACCGATAAGTAGGAATTGCTGATTCTATTTCAGATGCCTTTAATTTGACCTCTGAGAGCCTTTTTTCTGCTTCAGCTATATTTGACTGATAATTGGTAATCGAAGCTGAAATCAAAGCGATACGGCTTTCTCTCTGGTTCAATTCATCAAGTTTTGCAACATACGGTTTCAGTTCTGTAACCTTTTCTGAAAGACTGGAAATGATGGACTCATCGAATGACAATGCCTCGATCTGCTTGCATACTTCAACAAATTTATCCTGCAATGGGATTCTCTCTGTTTTCTCTTTTTCCCTGATTTCATCGTATCTAACACCGAATTCTTCAAGCTGCTTCTTCGCATTCAGAGCATCCAGAAGGAAACCGCATTTAGCATTTTCAATATCAACGCACTCCACATTGTCCAGAATTTCTGTTTTCTTCTTTAGTGTTTCTTCTTCTCTCCTCAAAGTCTCGAAAAATCCACTGTATTTTGAATCGCACATCTGAATTGCATAATCAGCAGACTGCTTATTCTGAACTAAAATACGATATTGTCTTTCCTTATCATGTGCCTCATCCAGAAGCTTCTTCTGATTTTCATATTCAGCTGCATTATTCCGAATAACGACATCATCTGCAGACTGTCTCATTGATTCTATTTCAGCCTGTTTCACTTCAATAGTCGTGTTCAGACCTGCAATCGTGGATTCTTCTCTCCCAATCTGGCTTTGAAGTCTCGAAAGCTCCTCTGCCTTTAACTGATATACGGCGGCTGTCTGAGAAAGTTCTTTGTCCTGCTCCACAAGTCTGTTGTATCTGTCTACTCTTTCATTTGTTGCTGATTCATCAGCCAATGCCGATTCGCACCCTGTAATAGTTACACCGAGAGAAGCTATTATTTGCCCTGTAGCAGCCTTTTTCGCTTCCAAGGTATTTACAGACATTTGAACCTTATTTCGCCTTTCCTCGGCTTCATTCTGCATTCTGAGAACCAACGATTTATCTTCTTTTTCAGATGTGAGTTTCTGAATCTGCTCCTGTGAAACTGCAATTTCTCTGTCGATGATTTCTTTTTCATCTTCCGGTGTTCCATATCCGTGAATTGTGTTTGTGTGAATCTCGATGGTTTTCTTTTTTCCTGCAATATCACGTTTCAGAATTCCAAGCTGGTCTCTGGCCAACCCTTCCATTATTCCGTAAATTCCAAGTCCAAGAAGGTTTGAAAGAACTCCTACACGCTCTTCCTTTCCGGCTTCTAAAAATAAACCGTACTGATCCTGCATAATAAGAACACATGCTTTAAATGTCAGACTATCCATACCGAGTACACGGACGATTTCAGCCTGTGTATCATTGATTTTTTCCTTAGAGCGGTCAGTCCACTCATTTTCAACAAACTCCGAAAGATTCAAGGTAGGCTTCCCTGATTTTGTTCTGGTTCTTACCACACGGAATACCTTTTCTCCAAGTCCAAATGTAAATGTAATGGAACCAGAACGTGCCTTTTCATCATTGCGGATCCATCCGGTGTTTGTTCCCTCTCTTGGTTCTTCAAATAAGCAGTCAAGAATCGCATCCATGAACAGGGATGACTTGCCGGCACCATTCTGGCCGTTGATAGTACAAAAGCTTATATCTTCAAATGAGAAGCTCTGCTCTACATAGTTTCTGTAGTTTTTAACAGCAATCTCTTTTGGAACGAATGTGCCAAAGAATTCAGAAACCGCTTCATTGGCCAATGCTCTTGCAATGATTGGTCTTGCTCGTTCGACAATTTGGTCTATTTCAGCTGGTTCAATTTGCTTCTCAGACAGATATTGCAATAGATTCGTTTCCGGATCGTCATATTTGGACAATTCCGTCCTGTTCGCATTTTCCAGCTTATCCATGGAAATATCTGATTTCCAAAATGCTCCTGCATCATACAGAGCCTTTTCAATCTGGAAAGCATTGAAAGCTTTCTTCTGATCCGGTGTGCAGCTGTAAATAATTCTCACGATTTTATCTGCAACATCATTCTGTGCAAATGTCATAGGAAGCATATCTGGATTGGTAATTGCCTGCTCAACATCGGATACAGACCATGTAATAGTCTTGAACTCACGATATGGTGTTTTGCGAAAGTATGAGGTCGCATAAGAAAATCTCCTGCTCACAACATCCTCGCTGAACTCGTGAATCCAGAAGCCACGCTCCTGTCCTTCATCGTTAAAGTTCATTGCATTTATGGCGCCGGAATAGAATACATTTTTCAGACCATGAATTTCCTGTGGTCTGTGAATATGTCCAAGTGCAACCAGATTATAATCAGCTGCCAGAAGCATTTCCTGCGTGATTACAGGTTCAAACTGAGTAAGGAACTGTGTCTGTCCGCTCTCTGTATTGCATCCAGGTACCGTGTAGTGAGACATGAGAATTGTTGTTTTATCTGGACTGCACATTGATTTCAGACCAACTACCGCATTTCCCAATTCATCAGAGAACGTCTGGTTCTCCTGCTCTTTTGATAAGCCAGGATATTTTGCTCTGAATTGCCCCTTATCGAAACCAGGTACAACAACAATATCAACCATGCCGGACTGTACAACCGTAGGCTCTGTGATGATTTTTACATTGTCTACCAACTCAAAATGTGCTTTCAATTCATCGAATGCTTCCTGTGAATCATGGTTTGGTGTTCCCCTCATTACAACAACAAGCTTTGCAGCCTTCGACAGTTCCATGATTACTCCACGAGCCTGTAATACCTCTCTGTGGCTTCTTCCCTGCCAAATTTCTGCCTGATGGAAAATATCTCCGGACACAAGAACCAACTCCGGGTGCTCTTCATTCGCAACTCTTATCATTTCCATAAGACATTTCATTGTGTCCTCAGAGCGGAGATTTACTCCGCCCTCCTCTGGACCTTTAAAAGAACCGATATGCCAATCGGCAGTATGTAATACTTTCATTCAAGTACCTCCTTGGTAGCTTTCATAGCAAATGCCATGTTTATAAGTTGTCTGTGCAATATTTCTAATGTAGCATCAGCGATTCCGCAGAAATCAATGCCGTCTCCGCTCCATTCTTCTCCAACAAACAGAACATTTCCGAGAATCGGATTGCCGTGTCTATCTGTTTCATATAAATAGCTCCCGATGTAATTAGGTACCGGATCAGGCTTGAGAGCGAACTCTTCATCCACGAGCATACACACGCATTGACCAGCTATTTTCGTTGGTCTTCCAACCATGTGAAGATCTGTATAAAGCCTTTGTGGTCTTACATGCTCATAAAGTCTGCAATCATCGCCTATCAACTTCCTAAGGACTTCATTCTGCTCCGAGTGTGTTCCTTCCGGGAAATCATGCAATGTGATTTCCTCGTCCGTAGTAACTCTTATCAGTTTCATCGTGCACCACCTCTCTGGCACTTCACACATAGAGGTCTGCCGAATTTATCAATGGAATACTCATACACTTTTTCACTTATAGTAGAACCGCAGCTGTCGCAAACGTATCCTGCCTGTTCCTGCGGTGCACTCTGTGTTGTTTGAGGTTCTTGCCTCTGGTCCTGATCAAACCTATTCTGCTCATGTTCCTCTTGCATCGGAGGTTCATCAATAGTCGGTGCCGTATCCGATGAAAATGCAGGATTGTCAGCAAACTCTTCCGGGTCAAACACTGATTTCTCTTCTGGTATTCCAATTGGCGGTGCCGATGAAACCACAGGTACTGCTCCGAATAATGAACCAATAGAGTTCATTCCTTGAGACAAAACAACTTTTCTAACTTCTAGATCCGTATAGTCCGGAGAGAACGTAACACGAGGAATTGCAAATGGCTTTGATAGTTCTTCCTTTGTATACTGACCTTTCAATCCTGTAAGTGCTCTTATTACTCGGTTGATTGCTCCTGTCATGGCTTTTTCAGCTGCGGTCTTACGAAGCAATGTCATGTTCACCAGAACAGAACGCTCTATGTACTTCTCTCTGTCCGAATCATCGATAACGTATGCTTGGCACTTGTTACCCCATTTGTCAGAAGAATCAATCCATTTTCCTTTAAACATCTCTGCCGCTGATTTAGCAGCCTTATTGTCAGTGATACCTTTAATCGACTTATCCATAAATTCGATTCGGAAATTTGCTTCTTCATCATCAAGACAGATAACCTTTTCGTCTGCATGCGTCTTACCAGTTCCATCCGGCATACGCATTGCACCATAGGCCTTTGCCTTATATGTGTTCTGATCAACCCTAGTTCCATAAGTATGGTCTGGATCGAACTGAATGCCGGCAGCTGCGGCTAATTTCATAAGTAGTGGTTTTGCAGGGGAGAACGTTTCTACCCAAATATCTTTTCCTTGCTGATTCTTTCCAGCTTTTACGGAACCGACTTTGAAAACGTCTCCAGAATTTTCAGATGTGTCTACCGGCACTTCCATGACGGTGATTTTGTAGAACGGGTTCATTTGAACCTCTGTTGATGCTGGCATAAGTAGATTACAACCAGCGTACTTCTGCTGAATTTCAGCGAGTGCATTGTTTTGCATAGTTTACCTCCATATTGTATAATTTGATTGATTTATAATGCCCTAATATGCTACAATATGGGTGCTTGAAGGAGTGCTCTGGTCTTTGACCGAGTGCTCTTTTTCCATATCTTTTAGCATGGAGCATAAATCCATAGTGAAGTGAGAAAATGTAAGTGATATCACATATTCCTCTGTTAATTTGACCAGGTACCAATGTTGCATTACCACAGTACGATGGTCTTTCTCATAGATATATTTCTGTTTCCGCTTCGCGTATTCCAAAGCTTCTTCAAACTGACTGTCTGTTATTTCACATTTGAGTAGATCTTCAACCTCTTTCTTCGCAACTTCCATAATTACCTCCGGTAATACTTGAAAAATTTACTAATTGACCATAAGCAAAACAGGAACGTCGCACAAATCAGCATATATTCCCCTCCGATTGCCTCATATCCTCTTTCCTTATACGCATAAGTGATTGCCCACTGTCCAACGAAGTAAGAAACCGCCATACTGTAAAACAGCTCCAGAGCAACAGTCATCGCCCTTTCCAAAATCGTTGGCTTTCTTCTTTTTTTCTTTTCGCTTCGCATTGCGGACAAATATAACCGGACTTTGGAATCTTCTGTAACACACTGATGTTCCAGGTCCTCTGACAGCTCATGCACTTTGCATTCACACATTTCTTCCCCCTCCTATTTGTAAAAATTTGAATTGCCATGTTGAAACAGGAACTGCAGGTTCCGACTATGCCAATTATCTGAGTTGGCACAGCTTTCAAAATATAAAGCTCCTTGGCTGATATCATCTTCTGAACCGGTTACTATGTAGAACGCTTCCCAGCAATCATCGTTTGGCTCTACTCTGTCGAATCGGCCATCTAATATAGGTGTGAACTGATTCTTCTCGTAAATAACATCCTTGATGCTGTTCGGAAATTCCGAACTACTCACTCGGTTCAATACTGTCTCAATGACCAATACCTTGCCTGTTATGTCTTCTCCCTCTGCTTCTGCCATTGCAATTTTCGTAAGCAGATAAGCTTCTTCGTAGCTGAATGGTTCATATGGGTTTGTTTCCTCTGTTTCCTCTGATTCCGTTATCACAATGGTTTCAATCGGATTGTATGCAACGGATACCATGAGGTCAGAAAGTGCTCTGGAAACACCAGCATTCAGTTCTGTGCTTTCAACGTAATATTCAGTTTTCTCCGTAGGCTCTGCCTGGGTATTTGTTACTGCCATTACTGAAATCGTGGAACATATCATGCCAGCTGCCAACCCGATGTAAGCCCTTCTATACAACCGCTTTCTCAACTGCTCTTTCCTCCTTCATAAAGCAAAGCATCATCTGACCGCCCTTACCGGACATAAACAAGCTCTGCATATTCTTTTCCTTGGCCACACGCTCTTCTTGGCAATCACATTTCTCTCCAGGATCAAGATTGCCGCCGCAGTGTGGACAGGTGTTGAAGTATCTCGCCATAAGCTCACCTCCTTATAAAAATCTCTCGTTAAAGTATGCTTTTGAGATTTTGCCTTTCGGCCATCTCATGTAACCTTTTGCTACCAGTTCATCATTCAATGTTCGTATGACTTCCTGTGCTTTTGTACGCTGGCACCCTAGAATAGTCATCACATCTTCTACCCCGTAGTAGCCAACCGTAACCTCCGATCTCTGAACTGCCGCTACCAAATGAACACCTCCTTACAAATTTTTTTCACACCAACATTTCAAGTTCATTGCAACCGAAGTCAGTTCGTCGAGATTTTCAAGTATCTCATTCAGCCTCGGTCTTTCATCATCTGTAATTTGCCCGTCTTCAACGATATCCAACAGGTTCTCTTTGGTATCTGCTATCTTTCTGAATGACGAGAGAGCCTTTACGGCTATTCTGTCAATATCAGCTAACTTAACTTCCGGAACGTCATATCCCAAAGGACACATGTTTCTGCAATACGAATTGACCAATTCCGGTGCATTGTATAAATCTGACATTTTCAATACTGCTTCTGGTGTTGGAATGCTGATTCCAAGTTCCCAGTCAGAAATCGTGGATGCCGATGCGTAACCAAGAAGTTCAGCTGCTCCATCACGGCTTTTAAGTTTTTCATTGTATTTTGCAGCTTCCAATCTAGCCACACAGAAGACATTGTTTATTGCCTTTGTAGGTTTGGTTCCCATTTATCTCGCTCCTCCGTTGATATAGAATTTAAGTTAGTTGAAGTTTCTTGAACTTTTGGGGCATAAAAAACCAGATAAGTGGTTTTTCTGTTAAAATCGAGGATTGTTGCAATTTTATTTGCCAGCTCTACGTCCACGGACGTTTTTCCTTTTTCAATAAGGCAATAACTGCTTCTATCCTTAAATCCTAACTGCTCTGCCATATACTTCTGAGTAAATCCGCGTTTTACTCTCTCATCTTTGAGAAGTTTAAGATTCATCGTATCACTCCTTTCGTGTTTAAGTTTCTTCAACTTGTGTTTATATTACTTCAACAAAAAGCACTTGTCAACCATTTTGTTGAAGTTTCATCAACTTTTGTCAAAACTGTTTAAATATGAGGAGGTGCAAAGTATAATATGTTTAAGAATATTCAACAAAAGGAGGTGTTGTATGTGGCTAAAATCTCAGACAGGATTAAGATGCTTCGAACTTCTGCCGGTATGACGCAGGAAGAATTCGGCAAGCAATTCGGTATTGTGAAATCAACCGTTTCATTATATGAAAGCGGAAAGAGCTGCCCCAACGATGAAATAAAGGTGCAGATCTGCAATTACTTTAAGGTTCCATTGGATTTCCTTATCGGAATATCAAATGTAGCCTCTTTTACGTCAAATGGATTTGATCAAGGAATGCTAAGCGATGGAAAATGTCGCTCTGCCTTTTTAGATTTATGTGATATACGAAAGAAAACCACTGATGAAGTGGTTTCAAATACAGGAATTGACAAAGATGTGATAGAGAATTGGTTTATAAAGGAAATCCCAACACTTGAGCAGATTGTCCTGGTCGCAGATTGTCTATCAACTTCTGTGGACTATTTACTTGGGAGAACTGATAATTTCAAGAGAATCACGGATGATAATTATGAATTAGTTTCCTATTATAACCGTCTTTCCAGAATGGACCAACGCTGGATTTTCGGAATGATGACCGACCTAATCAAAAAAGCTGAGGAGAATGACGACGAGCCTGTTGCAGCGGGTGAACCTGTACGCAAAGTTTCTGGAAAATAATTAGCCTCGAATGGTACCGGGGTCATAAGGGTTAATAATAGGAGAATAATATGAAATGCTCAAATTGTGGAAATGAACTGACGGAAGATATGTTCGTCGGTGGACTCTGCTTCAACTGTGGCCATGATGTTTCAGAAACAGTTGCTTTGGCAGAGAAAGAAAAAGCTCTCGCTGATGAAGAGCAGGAACGATTGAATAAGAAAAAGGCTATGGAAGAAGCAAGGGAGAAGCAGGAACGCATTGAACAGCTCCGTGCCGATCAAGCAGAACGCACTTCACATCATAGGCTTACTACAGGATTTACCTTTGAAGATTGTAAGATTGATAAATATCTTGGTCTTGTTTCAGGAGAAGTAGTCATAGGTTCTGGATACCTTTCGGATATTGCCGCAAGTATCTCGGACTTCCTCGGTGTAGAAGCTACTGAATACTCTGATAAACTGAAATGTGCCAAGAAGGCTGCTCTAAATGATATGATATCAGAATCCGTAGAATTGGGTGGAAATGCTATAATAGGAATATCTTATGAGTATTTGACCTTTTCCGGAAACATGATTGGTGTTTCAGTAAACGGAACATCGGTCTCAATAACAGAAAAATGAATCCTTGGAGGTATTACAATGAATCCAGACCGTACCTCACAAATGATAACATACATGAATCAGCAGTATGAAGATACCAAACGATACCACTCAAGCTCCGCAGATACTCTGAATGAACTTCGCAAGGAAGTCATGACGAATCTGCATCTGGATGCTGAAGAGGATGACAATATATACGATGATGAATTCGAGAAAATGTTGGAGGAACGTCTATCCAGGTTAGACGATTTATCCAGAAGTGAATTCTATAGACTGCGGACATACCGCAAGAATAATGGGGTCCTGTCTGCCAGAGACCTTGATATGCTCACGTTGGAAGCAATGGAGAAATCATATCGATACAGGCAGGGCAAATGAAAGAGGTGTAATTCTTGCCAGCTTACAAAGAGAAAAACGGTACATGGACATCCAAATTCAAATATAAGAATTGGATCGGGGAACGACAGCAGAAGACCAAGCGGGGGTTTGCACGGAAGAAAGATGCAGATGATTTTGAGAGGGATTACAAGAGCAACTTCATCCGCTCCGCCAATATACCGTTTGATTCGCTTGTTGATAAATATCTTGATGCATTTCAAGAGAACGAAGATACTGACATAACCACTTATGTGCGAAAAAAACGCACTTTCGACAACATGATTATCCCATATTTCAAAAAACGTCCGATAAATGAAATCACAGAACTCGATGTTCTGAACTGGCAGACTTGGATAAAGCAAAAAGGTTATGATAAATTTCCTGGAGATGGGTACGCACCAACTTACCTAAAATCAATAAACAATGAGCTGTCTGCCATACTTAACTTCGGGTGCCGGTATTACAAGCTACCGTATAATGTATGCCATAAGGCAGGCAGCATGGGAAAGACAGATGCAGATACCATGCAGATATGGACTCTCGACCAATTTGAGCAGTTCATAGGATACGTTGACAAGTCTGCCGCAAAGATTGCTTTTGACATTCTGTTTTGGACCGGTATTCGCGAAGGAGAACTTCTTGCTCTAACACTAAATGATTTTTTACCATCATTAAAGCTGAATATCGACAAGAACTTTGCCGTCGTGGAAGGTGAGCATATAATCAAGGATCCGAAGAACGAATGGAGTGTCAGGAGCATTGCTATACCACAGTTTCTATACGAGGAAGTGATGAATTACGCAGACGGTCTTTATGGACTCTCCAAAACAGACAGATTGTTCATGTTTACAAAATCATTTCTATTAAAGGAGATAAAGCGAGTGGCCAATATGGCTGACCTTACTCCAATCAGGATACACGACCTTCGCCACTCACATGCTTCTCTTCTTATCGAGATGGGATTCAATATACTTATGATATCAGAACGTCTTGGGCATAAATCGGTCCAGACCACCTGGAACACATACGCACACCTGTATCCAGATAAAGGCAAACAGATTGCATTCGGTCTGCAGGAAGTAAAGATATCTGGCATCACTTCAAACCAGACAGCTGAGGACCAAGTAATAGGTCTGCTCGGAGAGATACAGAAGATGCTGCCTAATTACAATTCTTATGAGACAGATGATATTATTTTATGGAATATGGCTCTGAAAGAAAAGTCCATTGTGGACAGAGATGTGTTCGACGATACATTGCAAGGATCCATTGAACCGGAAGAAGCATTTGTTATTATGATGAAGGACGGATTCTACAAGGCAAACGATGAAATCATATTCTGCTTTTCAAGTAGGGGAATGCCTGTACAATATCTCTAATTTTTATTTTGGGTGTCATTTGGGTGTCACTTTGAACAAAAAAAGTCCGAGAACCATTGATTTTACTAGGTTCTCGGACAAGTGTAGGCTACTCAAACTCTATTGTAGCGGGTGGTTTTCCGGTGCAGTCATACATAACTCTGTTTACACCTTTTACTTCATTCACGATTCTGGTGGTTACTTTTCCAAGTACTTCCCATGGAAGTTCTGCTGAT
>JAQVCP010000082.1 GCA_028689735.1 Hespellia sp.
ATATCCAGAACAAACAGACCTTCTTCTTTTCTGCCTTCCATGAAAAAAGTTCCCTGATTGATTCCTCGCTCCATCGCACACCTGAGCAGCCTCTGCATCAGCGACTGGATCAGCATAAAAGGACAAGATACACCGTAAAATTCTTCCGGGATATTCATTCGATAAGTAAGTCTCCCTTCCTGACACTTTTCCTGAATTTTCAAAAAAGAATCCGTGTATTCCAGCTCATCCCCCAGAGTCACGAAACTGCTCCCTCGGTTATTCATAAGAGTCCGCAACATTTCGGAAAAATTGCAGACCATCTGCTGCACGCCCTCTGCCTGTTCCACAAATGCCAGACAGGAGATTGCATTCAAGATATCAAACAGCTCTTCTTCCCGAAAAGAATCCAGAATCGGAAGTACCTGCCCACTTGCCATTTTTGTCTCTATATTAAAACGTGTCTCCTTCTCATGAAGCAGTTCCTGATTTTTTTGCTCCAGTTCTTCTTTCAGTAAATTCTGATATCCGCGCTCCAACGTATTCTGAATGGTCTCCCGCAGAAGATCAATTCCCGCAATCAGTCGTTTGTAACTGGATGTATGTACGCTTTTCCGTGTATAGACAAGCTCCTCCTCTGTCATCCACACTGTCTGTTGGGCAAGAATACTTTTAAATTCCGGCGCCTCCCCGCAAATCTCCAGCTGTCCTCCCATGACAGCCCCCAAATACTCTCCCTCCACAATAAGCGGAACCGCAAAATCTACTAACCCCGCATGACATTTATAAATATAGGGTTCACCGGTAATTGTCGCATGGAGCCCGCCGTGGGCATCGCACTGATAGCACAGTTTCCGTCGGGCTTTATCTTTCCTGATTGAATTGCAGAACTCAGTAAAACCACTGTATTCCAACAGTGGCTCCCCTCTGTAATCAACCGTGACAAATGCAAAATCCAGTGCCTGGGCAAAGTTATCCTGCATAGCCTGAAACTTGTCTTTTTTTTCATTGAGAAAATCAGTCAATAAACGATTTTTATCCATACTTACCTCTCACTTTTGCATTCGCATCACACCAGAGTTGTTTCAAATTAGTCAAAACGGATATTCGCAATCCGCTTTGCTACTTGCTCATAACCTCATAGCAGCTACGCTACTTGTCAGTAGGAGCTTGAACTCCTACTGACACAAGCAAGTCCCCGCCCAACACTTAGTGTTCTTCACACTTGAAGTGGGGACTTCCTTGATGAGATAAAAAAATGATTATGAAGTCAGTTTGTTTTGTATTTTTTATGTAATAGTTTTGAATTAGTTTTAGAACAAATTATTATCATTGATACGTCTCTCACCAACGGCGTACAATGTATTCAACTTTATAGAATAGTAGATAATGCAGCATATATCACTGTTGCTTTATGGGAAGCAGACGGTGAGACCTCCGATGAATCCCGGTAACAGTGATGGGGATTCACAAAATCCGGTGAATGTGTCAAGACTGGTGCAGATTTTACTTAGACCGTATTACACAATTTTACATAAAGTCATGATATAGAAAAATCTCTATTCCGTATTCTGTTCCGTTTCCACCTCAGCTTTTTTTTCTGCATCAACAGAAAAAAGACCCGTTTTTTTCTTAGCGGAAACCGGTCTCGTATATCGCTTTCCTCTTCGATAATAAAATACTGTGATGAATGCTGTCACGGCAAGCATAATTCCCACAATCATGCGCGGAACTACCTGTACCTGAAAGATTCCTCCAAATGTAAAATCCAAAATAACGGCTGAAAGTGATACGATATTCAAAAGCCGTGTATTCCGATTGATATTGTTATTAATAATTGATGTGTATGTATCTAAATCTTTGATCAATGTAGTTTTCTGCAGATAATAAAAGTTCTCCAGAAAGTCAAATTCCAGTTCCACCTGCCCTTGAAACACGTAGCTGTTCTGCATCTGCAGAGTATAGTAGCCTTTACCTATATAAGCAAAAATCTCCTTGATACTAATGATGCTTCTTCCATAAGCCGTATACCGCCTGCGAAAATCCAGTATATCATAGGTTCCCATATTATCAATACAGTTATCCAGCCTGTCCTCCAGACGCCTCATATCGTTCTGACAGGTTTCAATCAGCACAGAAATATCCCGAACCCTGAACTGCAGGGCATACATGATGAGCTGTCCCATATACTTAATGGACTTATCCTCTAAAAATTCGCGGAATCTCCCCCGAAAAGACTCTTCAATAATTATATTGGTTCGAACCTGCCGCAGACGAAATGCTCCGGAATCACTGTCTTCTTTGTCTTCCCCATAGCACAGTTCCAAAACCAACTGTTCTGCATCCCCGGAAATGTGTTCTTTCACAACTGGAGTCTCCAGAGCGTCAAAAAAGATACAGTAAGAAGACTGTTCCACTTCATTTTCACCGTGCTCTCCGTGTTGTCCGCGGTTCATCGTTCTAAAAAATGCTGGCTGGCTCATGAATTCGCCTCCATAATTCTTTAATTTATCTGTTTATATCATTACTTATAATATAATCTTTTCAAAAGATGAACGCAAGTAATATATTGTCTAAAATCTCTCTTTTTTTGTCATAATTATCCCACAAAAAATGTATTTTCCTCAAAAGCTTCTCATATTGTTAATCATATCCACAATGGAAGTACCATATTCTGCCCCCGTCGCCCAGCCATATCCTCCCGGATTCTCCTGCTGTCCGAGCCACTCTACATACGGGGCACAGCCCTTGGATACCAAATCATACCGCTCGTCTACACATTCCTGAATCAGCGCTTCGTCAGTAGCATAAGCCTTCAGGTGCTGAATCTGAGCGCGGACGCCGGTACGAACATCTGGAAAATATACACCCTGCACGCCGCCTCCCGTGGTCCCAAGTCCTGCAAAATTGAACTGCTCAATGGTGGAATCCCCGCCATACTGAAGCCATCCGGTCTCCTTCATGGTCTGGACAAATGGAATCTCCGGACGGACACCTTCTGCCATTGCCTCATCATAGTAGATCTGGCAGAAGGTCTGGATGTCCGGGGCTCCTCCCGCTCCCAGCGCCTCTGACGGATAATAGGATTCGTTTTCCTCAAAATAGCGTGCCATCTGGTCCACGGTAATACTGCTAAGCCCCATGATCGGATAAGCTCCCGGCTGAATCTGAGCCTCCGATGCCGCGATCTGTGCCGCAATCTGCGCTGCTGCTTCAGCCGTCTGTGCCGCCGCATCCGCCTGTGCTGCCGCCTCCTGCGAACCATCGCTTTGCTTTAGCTGCGCTGTCGGCACATCCTTCTTTACTTCCTCGGAAAGTGCATCCACCTCTTTTGCAGTTGCTTTTGCCTTCCCGCTGGCCACGCTGCCGGAGATTGTTCCCGCTGTTTCATCCGCCACATGCTGTATATCGGGCACCACCTGACTGGCTTTCCTCTGCTGTGCAGTCCCGATGACCGTAGCAGCTGCCAGAGCCATCAATAGCACGGACTGTACAACGAACTGTGGAAATTTATTCCGCCTGATTACTTTATCCAAATCTATTAGTCTCATTTCTATACTCACCTGCTTACCTATATATATGTATCTGCTGTTTGCTTCATTCAAGTCAAAGAAATACTTTTCATCCGTTTGTCTGCTTTCTCGCAATGTCCTTCTTCAAGTCATACACACCGAAATTCTTGTCAACCAGCCTGCTGTATTCTTCGTATGCATCCTTCCCGGAAAATACCGGTCTCAAAGAATCCCTGATGCCTTTATAATACCAGCCTATGGTGTTCTTATCCTTCATTCGAAAACGATTCCAGAGCTCTTCTCCTAACACCGGATAATCTCTATCGATGTCCCGCATATTGGAAAGCTTGTCCGCCAAGGCAATCATCTGTACCTCCCATCTGGCATTGCGAATATGCCGGATGGTTGTCCCTTTTCGTTCCTTCCATGTTCTAGTTTTATCCTCGCTCTCCTGGGCTACGATATCTGCAACCCGAGGAGAAAAATTTTCACAAATCATTTCCTCTGTGACCGCCTTGCAGTCCTCTATTGTATCGTGAAGAATTGCCGCCGCAATGACTTCTTCATCCTGTGTCATTGTCGCTACAATATCCCCCACTTCTATGGGATGGACAATATAAGGTCTCTTCGTTCCCTTCCGAAACTGTCCCTCATGTGCTTTGGTCGCAAATTCAACGGCTTTATCGATCACTTATCTATTCCTCCTGTTCGCTGTTATCTGTACTTTCTGTTGGAATTTCTTCTGTCTCTTCAATAGATGTCCGTAATCTGGCTTTTTCTTTTTTATGGAATAAATCAAATATACATGGTACTACTAATAATGTTAACACGGTTCCATAAATTAGTCCACCAATCGTTACAATTGCCATCGGCTGGACCATATCTGCACCCATTCCGACTCCAATTGCCATAGTAGAGAGCCCAAGGATGGTAGTAAGCGCCGTCATAATGATTGGGCGGAGTCTCGTCCTGCCAGCTTCCACCAGCGCGTCCTCCCGCTCCATCCCGGCTCCCATCAGCTGATTGGTATAATCAATAAAGACGATTCCGTTATTTACGATGATTCCCGAAAGCATTACGAATCCCACCATGGCGATGACACTGATTTCGGAACCAGTCATCCACAGTCCCAGCAGTCCGCCGGTAAATGCCAGCGGTACCGTGAACATTACGATGAACGGGGAGCGCAGCGACTGGAACTGTGCCACCATAATCAGGTACATAAACACAATTGAAAGCCCCAGCATCTTAAACAGCTCTATCATGGAATCATTGATGGTCTCATCTTCTCCTGTCATCTCATAGGTGTATCCGTCCGGCATTTCATAAGAACGAAGTGCCTTCTGTACCCGGTTGCTGACCAGACCGATGTTGTCTCCTTCTGCAACTTCTGCTGTCACGCTGATGGTTCTGCTCTGTGCATCATGACTGATGGACTGGAGTCCCTTGGCAGCCTCGAAGGTCGCAATATCACTGAGCTTTACATCTTCTGTGGTTCCATCCTGTTTTGTAGCCGTGATGGAAATGTTCCGCACATCTTCTCTGGAGAGGCTTTCGTTTTTCTGATCTGCCACGAACACATCATAATCCTCGGTATCTGTCGTCAGCGTAGTGGCGGTACTTGCATCTGCAAGCTTTGCAGATAGTGCCTGATATACTTGAGCAGTAGTGAGATTATGTGAAATTGCTTTTTGCTCATCCACATTGACTCTCAGCTCTTCCGTGGTATCTTCCAGACCGTCAGATACATTTGCCGTACCTTTTACATTTTTCACAAGCTCAGCAATCTCTCCCGCGCTCTTTTGCAGCGTATCCAAATCCTTTCCTTTGATCTGTACAACGATTCCGCTGCTGCCAAGTGCGGACAGATCCATACTGGACATGCTCAGATCCAGCTCACACGGAATATCTTTTGTATCTTTTTCAATCCGTTTCTGCAGTTGCTCACTGCTGAGCTTTTTGTTCTCTTTTACAATGGCGTACAGCTCAATTTCGTTGGTAGACGATGTCTGCCCGGTAAAGCTGTCTGTTGTGGCCATAGCCCCCACATCCTCAATATCATCAATGGCAAGAAGCTTTTCTACTACCTGGTCTGCTGCCGCCCCAGTCTCTTCCAGGGTACTGCCCTTCTCCGTAGTCACTGTCATGCTGATCTGTGTACTCTCCATTGCCGGCAGATATGCCGTACCGTTGGAATATGCAAGTACGCCGCTTAAAATCAGAAGCCCCAGTGCCATCAGGAGAACCACCGGCTTTAAATGAAGCGCACGCCGGAGTATTTTTGTATACACCGTCTTGATCCATTCAAACAGTCTGCTTTCTTTTTCTGTTGTCTTTTTGAGCAGTCCTGCTGACATCATCGGGACAACCGTCAGTGCAATCAAAAGACTTGCCAGCAGTGAATAGGCGATAGTAAGTCCCATATCTACAAAGAGCTGTCTTGTGATTCCCTGAGTAAATACTATCGGCGCAAACACACAGATCGTAGTTAGGGTCGATGCCGCAATTGCACCGGACACCTGCCTTGCTCCTTCGATTGCAGCCGTCTTCGCACTTGCCCCTTCTTCATTTCGCATCCGGTAAATATTTTCAATAACAACAATAGAGTTATCCACCAGCATTCCTACCCCCAGCGCCAGACCGGAAAGAGAAATGACATTCAGTGTCACTCCACTGAAATACATCAGCACAATTGCCGTTACGATGCTGATTGGTATCGAGCATGCAATGACCAGTGTTGGGCGAAAACTTTTTAGGAATAACAAAAGGATTAAAATTGCGAGGATTCCTCCATATACCATGTTCTGGAGCACTGAGCTGACAATCAGATCAATATAGACCCCCTGATCCATCAGTATAGCAATGTCAACGTCCTTATTTTCTTTCTGGATTTCCGAAAACTTCTCCTGAATCCTGCTACTGACATCTCCGGTAGAATATCCGGTCTGTTTCTGTATGGTAAGCATGACTCCGGGTTCTCCGTTGATTTTTGCATAGACATCGTCTTCGTTGCTAACATAAGTCACATCGGCTACATCGGACAAGCTGATGGTATCAAGCCCGTCAATATCCATGTCAAAGAGCGGCATGTTCTTGATCCCGTCGATATCCTTGAACTTGTCGCCTACGCGTACAAGATAATCCAGCCCTCCCTCCTTGACATAGCCTGCCGGCATTGAGAAGTTCTCTGCCGCCAGAAGACCGGACACCATCTCTGGCGTGATGGTCTTCGTCATATCCGCACCTTTCAGTGTCTCTTCTTTAGAGTCATCCAACTGCTTTTGTCCTTCCTCAAGCTGGGCCTGAGCCGTTGACAGTTGGGCATTGGCCGTTGCCATCTGAATCGTTGCTGCGATTTTTGCCGACTCAATCTGTCCCTGTGCCTGCGCAAGGGTAATCTTTCCTGCTGTCAGCTGCTTTTTCGCTTCATTGAGCTGTGCCCTGCCCTCATCCAACTGGGCCTGGCCTTCATCAATCTTTGCCTGCGCCTCTTCCAGTGCCTCGTAGCCTGGCGCAAACTGTGCTTCTACGGTCTCTTCTGCCTGTTTCTTTGTCTCTGCCAGTGCAGTTTCTGTGAGCTGCTTCAACTGCGCTTCCAATTCCGCAATCTGAGTCTGAACCTCTTCCCCGTCCTGACCCTGCAATGCCTGAATTTGCGCGTTGATTTCCTGCAAAGAAGTCTGAAGCTGCTGATCACCTGATACCTGCTGGGCAGCGGAGGCGTAAGCCGCAATCAGGGCCTGATTCTTTCCTTCTTCTAAAGCGGCTTTCTGTTCATTCAATGCGTCCTGCCCGGCATCCAGTTGTTCCTGAGCGGCATCTAACTGACTCAGATTCTCATCAATCTGGGCCTCTCCCTCTGCAATCTGGGCCTCCGCATCTGTGGCCTGGGCGAGCTGTCCAGTCAGTTCCTCCTGACCTTTCTGCAGCTGGTTCTTCCCATCCTCCACCTTGGCTTTTCCATCGTCCAGTTCCTCCTGGGCATCCTCAAATTTACCATTTAATGCATTCTGAATCCGTTGATTCGTCACTGCGATTTTGTCTGAATTAATGGTGACATTCACGGTGCGCTCTACAGTTCCAAGTGAGGAAACTGAAGCCACTCCCTCCAGACTTTCAATGTCCGGAAGGATTTCATTTTGAATCTGTTCACTGGCCTCTCCTACGTCCTCGCTTCCGGTACTGATGGCCGCAATCATAATTGGCATCATGTTGGGATTGAGCTTCATGATGATGGGATTATTCACGGTGTCAGGCCAGTAACCTTTGATCTGGTCGATGCTCTCTCTCATTTCAATGGTCACAGAATCCATATTCGCTGTCTGCTCGAACTCCAGGATGACGGTAGATGCATTTTCCTGGGAAGTGGATGTGATATTTTTGATATTGCTTACTGTTGCCATGGTCTGCTCAATTGGTTTGGTAATAGCAGTCTCTACCTGCTCGGGACTTGCGCCCGGGTAGGTTGTCATTACGATTGCATAGGGCAGGTTCATGCTTGGCAGCAGGTCTACGGTCATGTTCTGGAATGATACGATTCCAAGGATAATGACCAGAACCACCGCTACGACTACGGTGTACGGTTTTTTTACGCTGAATTTTGAAAACATGTGTAATTCTCCTCCGAATGGGTTGATGGGTTATTTTATGGTGGGTAATCTTCTTATGCGATTCTGTCGGTTTACTCCCTTTTCTTCTTTGTGAGTTTTGGGATGGGAATCTGGGCCAGAAGGACTCCAGTGAAGACTAGAGTGCATCCGAAGAGTTCCCGTGGACTCAGGACCTGACCTAGAAGAATCCAGCCTCCAAGGACGGAGAACACGGATTCCAGACTCATCAAGAGGGATGCAATGGTTGGCTGTGCATGTTTTTGTGCCACGATCTGAAGGGTATAGGCTACACCGCAGGATAAGACTCCGGCGTAGAGCAGTGGCCTGTATGCATTCATTACCTCAGTTATATGTATCGTCTCCCGGAATAACGCACCCGTGCCGGCAATGATTCCTACTACAAGAAACTGGATGCTTGACATTCGCACACTGTCGACTTTTGGTGAGAAGTAATCGACAACCATAATCTGGGCAGCAAATGCAAAGGCGCAGAGCATAGCAAGCAAATCACCATGATTAATAGAAAACCCTTCGGTCATACACAAAAAGTACATGCCGATGATTGCAACGAAAACTGCAATCCACACATTGGACGGGATTTGTTTTTTCAGGAAGACTCCCAGAATCGGTACGATGAGAATATACAGTGCCGTAATGAAACCGACTTTTCCGACGGAGCTTTCCATCAGTGCATACTGCTGGAGCGTGCTTCCAATGCAGAGGAAAATGCCGGAACAGATTCCTCCGAGAATCAGGGTCTTGTCATTCCAGACTGGCTTTTTCACTCCGAAGTGGTCCCTCTGCCGATCAAGCAATACAATCACCGGGAGCAGTACAACCGCTCCGATAAATGAACGCAGCGCATTAAAAGTCAGTGGACCTACATAATCCATTCCGACCTTCTGCGCTACGAATGCCATTCCCCATATAAATGCTGTCAAAATCAGCATCCCATTTGTCTTCATCTTACTCATTTAAAAAAATCCCCCATCTAGTCCTATAATCTGTCCGGTCAAATATGCATGGTTCTCTGCCAGCTCCAGAACCAGTTCTGCCACCTCCTGCGTTGTTCCGAATCTGCCCTGCGGGATTTCATCGGCAAGCTGCTGACGCTCTTCTTCATTTAACTGACTGTTCATCACGGTGTCAATCACTCCGCACGCGATTGCATTCACCTGGATATTACTTGGTGCTAATTCCTTCGCCAGTGCTTTGGTCAGTCCGTTCATTCCTGCTTTTGTCGCAGAATAGGCCGCCTCACAGGAAGCTCCGCTGTTCCCCCACATGGAGGAGATATTGATGATCTTTCCCGCTTTTTTCGATACCATCGGCGGAACTGCCGCACGACAACAGTAAAATGCAGATGACAGATTTGAAGAGAGAATTCCATTCCAGTCTTCATCTGACATGTCAGTCAACAGTCCGATGTAGGCTCTTCCCGCGTTGTTGACCAGGACATCCAGTCCACCGCATTCAGCTTGAATCTGCACGAACATTTCTCGGACAGACTGTGGATTTCCAACATCACCGACCAGCATGACAGCCTCTCCTTTTATCTCATCAATTTCCTGCTTCACGCTCTCGAGCTCCCCCTTGGAACGGCTGCAGTTGATATATACCCTGTATCCTTTCTTTGCAAATTGGATTGCACAGGCTTTCCCGATTCCCCGGGACGCCCCTGTGACCAGTACACTTTTTTTCTTCATGACGTCGCTGCCTCCATCTTTTTCATTTCTCTTCCCGCAAATACGATTGCAAGGATTGCCGCCGCCCCGTCTGCAATCGGTCCTGCATACATAACCCCGTCAATTCCCATAATCATTGGGAAAATTACAATAAGCGGGAGCAGGAAAATCACCTGTCTTGTCAAGGACATAACAATTCCAAGCTTTGCTTTTCCAATTGAAGTGAAAAACCCGGATGACATTGGCTGGATTCCATTGATAAATGTCATGAACATAAAAATCTTAAAGTACCGCTCAGCAAACCGGAAATACTCTTCACTTCCACTTCCAAATATGCTCACAATCTGTCTTGGGAAAAACTGGAAACAGATGAAAAAAAGAATGGAGATCACGGTACAGATTGTCACTGCTTTTTTATATGTCTCTTTTACACGGTGATACGATGCCGCCCCATAATTGAAGCCCCAGATTGGCTGACACCCCTGAGAAATCCCGATACAGATTGCCATGAACACAATGTTTACTTTGGAAATCACACCAACACAGGCAAGCGGAATGTCACTTCCATACGATGATGCCTCTCCATAAAACCGCAAAGTATTGTTCATTACAATCTGGACGATCGCCATGGCAATCTGGTTGATACAGGAAGCCGCTCCCAGCGAGGTAATCGCCTTGATAATGGATGCCCTTGGAATAAACATCTCTTTTTCAAATTTCATATGCTTCAGTCTGACAAAATAGAAAACAACCAGGATTCCGGATACCATCTGTCCAATAATGGTTGCAGATGCAGCTCCTGCCATTCCCCAGCCAAAGCTAAAAATGAACAGCGGGTCCAGTATTGTATTGATGATTGCCCCCACCAGCATGCAGACCATAGAATATCTTGGGCTTCCGTCTGCTCTGATCAAGTGGCATCCGCCAGTCGTCAATGTCAGAAATGGAATTCCAAATGCCGTGATGCTTGTGTAAGTCGATGCATAGGGAAGTACAGATTCCGTAGTTCCAAATACATAAAGCAGCGGATTTAGAAATAACAGAATCAACACCGCGATAATAACACCACAGACTCCCAACAAGGATAAACCGACTGCCGCTGTATGATTCGCTCTTTTCACCTCACCCTTGCCTGCATCCAGATTAAAATTCGATGCGCTTCCAATTCCAAGCAGCAGCGCCGTAGCCGTACAGATGGTCGTAACCGGAAATGCAACGTTCGTTGCTGCATTTCCCAGCATACCAACACCCTGTCCGATAAAAATCTGATCCACAATATTGTACAGAGCACTCACCAGCATACTGATAATCGCCGGTACCGAGAACTTGCGAATCAACGCACCAACCGGCTCTGTTGCCAGTGGATTCCCCGCCTGAATGTTCTTTTGTTTTTCACTCATTTTTCTATCTCTCCATTTCTATTTCTTCCTTTTTCTCTGCTAATGCAGCGTATCAATGACATTCATCGAAACAACATTGATACACTGCATTCAGATTCCTGTGTTCCAAGTAAAGCAGATACCCCCATTCGCTTTGCTGCTTGTTTGTAAGTGCCTTGCATTAACGTACTTTATGATATAACTCCGAAGGGACATATCCCCGCACAAAAATTCCTTCATCACGGTAGTCTTCCTCCACCAGTTCTCCGTATTTTCGGATCAGCTGGATTTTTCCTGCTTCTTCATAAGAATACGTTTTTTCAATTGCCACCTTGCTGCTTCGCAGCACTTTCTCAATCACATCCTGCAGATCATCAAGACCTTCCCCTGTCTTCGCCGATATCTTTACAATATAATCTGCCTTGAAATCCCGCAGAATCGGCATTTCCTCCAGGCGGTCCTGTTTGTTGAAGGCTGTGATGACCGGTTTATCGGCAACCTCCAGATTTTCCAGTGTTTCATACACAATATGCATCTGCTCATCCACCTGAGGATTCGATGTGTCAACTACATGAAGAATAATATCTGAATATTTTGCCTCTTCCAAGGTACTTTTAAATGCTTCGATCAGGTGATGTGGCAGTTTGCGGATAAATCCAACCGTATCCGTAAGCAGAACCTCCTGCTTGCTCGGAAGCTTCAAGTTCCGGGTTGTGGGATCCAGCGTTGCAAACAACTTATCCTCAGCAAAAATCTGTGCTCCCGTCAGCTTATTAAGCAAAGTGGATTTTCCGGCATTGGTATAACCTACGATTGCAATGACCGGAATGGCATTCTTGTTTCTCTGTTCTCTTGTCACCTCCCGGTGACGTTTTACATCCTTCAGCTCCCGGTTTAACTGTGCAATTCTCCCTTTGATCAGTCTGCGATCCATCTCCAGCTTTTTCTCACCCGGTCCTCTCGTCCCGATTCCGCCTCCAAGTCTTGACAAGGATTTTCCCAGTCCAATAAGACGTGACTGGCGGTACTTCAACTGTGCCAGCTCGACTTGAATCTTTCCCTCGTTGGTGGAAGCCCTTGTCGCAAAAATATCCAAGATAATCAAGGTACGGTCCATAATCTTCGTATCTAGAATATCTTGGAGATTGCCAAGCTGAGCCGGTGCAAGTTCATCATCACAGATGATTCCTGTTGCATCCATTTCCCATATTAATTCCTTAAGTTCTTCGATCTTCCCTTTTCCAATATAAGTTCCAGGGTGAATCATCTCCCGATTCTGAATGACCCGTCCTACACACACGGCACCGGCAGTTGCTGCCAACTCTTCTAATTCGTCTAAAGATTTTTCTGTATCGTCATTGTCATTGATCGACACGCCGACCAGAATGACACGTTCTTCTGATTTTTTCAAATCTATCATATTCTTACTCCCTTATCTGGTCTCCAGAAATTGTGCTTCCTTCTGAGCCGCAGCATCGTCTGGATACTTAGAAATGTAGTCAACCATCTTAGCCTTTGCATTCGCCCAGTCGAACTGTTTTTCATAACAGACTACCATATTAAATTCCATTTCCTGCTTCACTTCTGTATAATCTGCTTTTGAATCCTCCGATTCATTCTCCTGCGTTCCTTCTGCAAGAGAAATCCCCATGTTAAAGTTATTCAGGGCACTTGCATAATTCTCCATCTTCATATCACAGATTCCCATAATGTTATACAGTGTCGGCGTTGCTTCGCCTCCATTTTCAATCGCACTGTCCAGTGCAGACTTTGCTTCCTCATATTTTTCCAGTTCATAATTGGCAAGTCCGATTCCACGGTATGCCTCTGCCACACCCTGCTCTTTCTCTACCGCCTTCTCAAAGGTGGCAATTGCCTCGGTATAGCTGCCAGTTTCAAGCTGAGAAGTTCCATCTTCTACATAATTTGTGCATCCGGTCAGAGCCAGTGTCATAGCCAGTGCAACCCCTACTGCTTTTTTCATTTCTATCTCCTGTTACTCCGGGTAATGTACGACCCAGATTGAATTAATAATATTAATGACAAGAACTGCCATATCTGCCATGATCGCCGTTCTCATGGTTACAAAACCGATGGTCGCGAGAATCAAAAGTGCAATCTTGATTCCAATAGCAAAAATCATATTCTGCTTTACGACACGCATAGTCTCTCTTGCAATCTTCATCGCATTGATGATGCGGGAAAGGTCATCTTCCATAAGGATAACATCAGCCGCTTCAATAGCTGCATCTGATCCCAGCCCCCCCATTGCGATACCCACATCTGCCCGGGCAAGTACCGGGGCATCGTTGATTCCGTCTCCAACAAAGACCAGTTTTTCTTCCTCAAGCTGGCTTTCCATAAACTCTTCCAGCTGCTCCACCTTTTCCTCCGGAAGCAAATCCGAATATACGAATTCGATTCCTGTAGCCTTGGCAACCTCCCCTGCCGCCCGTTCATTGTCTCCAGTTAACATGACAACAGCCTGACGATAGTGCTTTAGTTTTTCAACCGTGTACTTCGCTTCCTCCCGAATGGTATCCGTAATCAGAATGTAGCCGGCATAAACGGTGTCCACAGAAACATGTACCACGGTCCCGGCTCTCTTCACCGGCAGATAAAAAATCTGATTCCGTTTCATAAACTTAGCATTACCGATATAAACTTTTTTACCCTCGATATCCGCGAGTACTCCAAATCCAGTAAATTCTTCCACCCGCTCAACCCGTTCTTTATCAAGAGGTTTTCCATAAGAATCCCTCAGCGATA
>JAQVCP010000083.1 GCA_028689735.1 Hespellia sp.
GTAAGGAGGGATAAAACAATGAAAACAAAAAAAGAAAACCCTGTCCTGTTATTACTCAAATGGGCCGAAAAGGATAGGGGGTATTTAATCGCATCTGTGGTGTGTGCCTTTTTAGGCGGACTGTTTGTCATTGGACCGTATATTGGAATTTATCGGCTGATGGATGCGTTCTTGACAAATAGTTGCACCATGCAGGTGATCCTGGATAATGCCGTTTTGATCACCACGACGGTTATTATCCGGCAGGTACTTCAAGGGGTATCCGGCGTGTTTTCACACAAGGGTGCATATGGAGCGCTGTTCCGTGTGCGGTGCATGATTACGGAACACTTGGCAAAAGTACCATTGGGCGCACTGGATGAACGGAGGACTGGTGATATAAAGACAGTTCTGAATGAAGATATAGAAAAGCTGGAACTGTGCCTTGCACACAACATCCCGGAGTTTGTGGGATTTGCCACCGGGCCGATTGTAATTTTTATTTATCTAATGTCGATCAATATTCCGCTTGCACTGATTTCACTTGTCCCACTGGGCCTTACTCTTGTTATTATGATTGGTTGTTTTGCGTTTATGTCTGGCATGATGCCTCGTGTTACACAGGCAATGGCGAACTTCAATTCCGTCATGATTGAATACATAGGCGGAATGAAGTTAATGAAAGCCTATAACATGGGAAGCACCTCTTTTCAGAAGTTTTCAGACGCAATAGAAGAAGAAAATCGGATTTGGAACAAGGTTTCTAAAAAAACAGGACCATTCTATGCAGCGTTCATTGTGATGTTGGAATGTGGTATGGCTCTCATTATCCCCATCGGTGGCAGGTTCTTTTTAAACGGCTCCATCAGTGCAAGTGTTTTCCTGTTGTTTGCTTATATTGGCTCTTTGTATCTTTCGGAACTTTTGCCTTTGCAGCAATTAAGCATGGAGCTTGCACAGTCGCTCAATGGAGTTCGGAAAACAAAACAAATTCTTGATCTGCCTGTTTATGAAAGTACCGGTGACTTTCCGCAAAAGCATGACATTGCTTTGAAATCGGTGCGCTTTTCCTACAAGGTGAATTCCGACGAAGGCGGAAGAGAAGGTGGCCTGGGCCATGACGGAAAAGCAGAGGTGTTGTCAAACTGCAATCTCTATGTGTCAGAGGGCGAAAAAGTGGCTGTCGTCGGTGCCTCCGGCGCTGGAAAAAGCACGATTATAGAATTGATTTCCCGGTTCTATGATGTGCAGGATGGTGCGGTGCTGATTGGCGGCAAGAATGTGAAAGATATCAGCTATGAGCAGCTTCTTCAAAATATTTCTATTGTTTTTCAAAAAACTTTTCTTACCCGTGAAAGTGTACTGGAAAATATCCGCATGGGCAGCAATGCTTCTTTGGAGGAAGTGCGCACAGCCGCAAAAGAAGCACAGATTGATGATTTTATCATGTCTCTGCCAGATGGCTACGAAACAAAGGTTGGCAGTTTCGGTTCCCGTTTCTCTGGTGGTGAAAAACAACGGATTGCCATTGCAAGAGCAATCCTAAAAAATGCGCCTATCTTGATACTGGATGAGGCTACAAGTGCTTCTGATCCTGAAAATCAGGTAGAAATCGACAAAGCGATTGCGAACTTGTGCAAGGGAAAAACGGTTATTATCGTTGCCCATCGTCTTGGAGCAATCAAAATGTGTGATAAAGTAGCGGTTGTGGAAAATCACACGGTCAAGGCTTTTGGAACGCATACAGAGGTTTTGGAGACAAATGACTACTATAAGGACGCATGGCGCAGCTATCATGCGGCACGAGAGGTTATTTACGGGGTGAAAGGGGTTGAACAAAATGAAAACAGATAATCCATTCAAAAAAGATGTACGCTTTGGAATTGGAGTAGCGTTTACCGTGCTGGAGGGGCTTTTATCGGCCAGTGTTTATATGGCCATTTATCTGCTGATCCGTATGCTGCTGCAAGGAAATATAACCGTAAACGGGCTGAACCAACTGACCCTTTTCATCGTGGGAATATTCATTGTACGGTTGGTTGCCTACGGGTTTGGTTATACGCAGGGACAGATTGGTGGTGGTGCAGTTTCCCGCCAAATTCGGCTTTATCTGGGCGATAAATTCAAAAAAATTCCGCTCTCCCGGTTTACACAGGGGCAGGTAGGCCAGTATGTCAATACAATGACAAGTGATGTCAGCAACTATGAGCAGGTGCTTACGCATAAAACAGGCAATCTTGTCAAAAACATTTCCCTGTCGGTCATGCTTCTACTTTTTGTTTGTGCTTTATATCTGCCTGCCGGTCTGATCTTGGCTGCAGTGAGCCTTTTGTTTATCCCCAATATGTGGCTGTCTTTCCGAATTGTCAAAAAATATGGTACTGCGAGAAATACAATCTGCGCAGAAGCAGTCAGCAGCATTGTGGAGTATATTACGGGAATCCAAACACTGCGGGCCTACAATATGAGCGGTACAAAAAATAAGGCCACTACAAATACTCTAAAGGATTACAGCAATATCAGCTATAAATATGAGGCGATGGGCATTCCTGTTGCGTTCACCTTTAATATACTTACATGGCTTTCGCTGCCTGTGGTAATGCTGATTGCAGCAAAACCGTGGCTGGCCGGTTCTCTGGCAAGTGTGGATTATCTTATGGTGTGCATGATGCCGATGCTGCTTGCAAAAATGTATATGGCGATTTCTGTTGATCTGTTCGGCTACAAAAACATGATGATCTCAAAACACAAAATTCAGACTGTTGTGAATGAGCCGGAGGAACAGGGCAGTAGCGCAGTGTTTACTACGCAGGCGCATGATATTTCTTTTGAACAGGTACGGTTTTCCTATGTGCAGGGAGAACCAGTGCTAAAGGGTATGTCCTTTATTGCGCCAGACCAAAAACTAACTGCTATTGTGGGAGATTCCGGTAGTGGCAAATCTACCATCTTGAATTTGATTTCCAAATACTATGAGGCGGATGACGGCACAATTTCCATCGGCGGTAAAGCGACCACGGGCGTAGCAGCGGAGCGCATTTTGGAACAAATCTCAATGGTCGATCAAGATGTGTTCCTTTTTGATGATACAGTAAGGGAAAATATCCGCCATGCACGTCCAGACGCTACTGATGATGAAATAGAGGCAGCTTGTAAAGAGGCAAACTGCGACGGCTTTATCCGTAGGATGGACAAAGGCTACGATACGCCGATTGGAGAGAACGGAAATCTGCTTTCAGGTGGTGAACGTCAACGTCTTTCTATCGCCCGCGCCATCTTAAAGAACAGCCCCATCCTGCTGCTTGATGAAGCTACTGCATCCCTTGATATTGAGAATGAACTGGCAGTAAAACAAGCAATCGCAAATCTGCTGAAAGACAAGAAAACGGTGGTAATGATTGCCCATACGCTGTCTATTGTGAAGAACGCAGATCAAATTCTTGTGGTAGCAGGCGGGATAATCGTGGAAAATGGCACACATGAAGAACTTTTGAAGAAGAACGGAAAGTATGCCGCTATGTGGAACGCCGAACATAAACTTTCGGCATAAAGCGAGGTGAACTGTGAAACTTTATGCATCGGGTGAGAACTATTTAGAGACTGTGCTGATGCTCCAAAAGAAAAACGGCATGGTGCGTTCCGTTGACCTCGCCCGGCACATGGAGGTATCAAAGCCCAGTGTCAGTCATGCGGTGGGGCTACTGCGCGATGGCGGTTTTCTCACAATGGACGATGACTGCTATCTTCATCTAACCGATGTTGGCCGGGAGGTAGCGGAACGCATATACGAGCGCCACCAATTTTTTACCCGGCAGCTTATTGACGCTGGTGTTGAACCGAAACTGGCGGAGCAGGAAGCCTGCAGGATGGAGCATGCCATCAGTGAGGACAGCTTTCAGAAACTTAAAGATTTGATAATGAATAAAGAATAACTACTCAGAGGAAAAATCATAAATAATTTTCAGAAAAAGTTTGCGTTTTACATATTTCAAACGTACTTAATAAGTATAAAAAACTTTTAAAGGAGCGATTATTTATGATTAAGAGAGCAAGAATTGCAGTGGATCATGGAAATAAAAATGTCAAAACAACGCATCATGTTTTTACAACTGGAGTGGAGGTCAGTGATTTACGTCCGGGACGCGGAACAACCTACCTGGAATATGAAGGAAGATACTACACGCTTACCACCCAGCGGATGCCTTATCAGAGGGATAAAACGAAAGACATGCGTTTCTTTGCATTGACCTTGATTGCCATTGCAAAGGAACTGGAAGGCATCAGCAAAGTTGAGACAGGCGATATTGTTCAGGTGCAGCTGCCGATTGGACTTCCACCGAAACATTTTGCAGAACTATACGAGCGATATGAACGGTATTTCAAGGGAAACAGTGGAATTATCCATTTTGCGTATAACGGACGAGCTTACGATATCAGCATCGTAGATGTCATGGCATTCCCACAGAATTACGCAGCGCTCATGACGCGTGTGGAAGAGATCGGAGAGATTCCGAGAGTTGTTGGACTGGACATCGGAGGATTTACGACAGACTATCTTTTACTTCGGAATGGAGAACTGGATATGAGCTTTTGTGATTCTATGGAAAATGGCATCATTAACCTTTATAACACCATTATTTCCAAGCTGCGTTCAGAGTATGACATTTTACTAGAGGATGCGGATATTGACAGTATCATTCAGGGAAAGACGCAGTACTACGAAGATAAGGTCGTGCTGTCCGTGAAACGCCAGGTACAGGATTTTGTGACGGATCTGCTGTCGATGCTCCGGGAACGGGGAATTGATACAAGATCCACTTACATGGTCTTTATTGGAGGCGGCTCCATGTTGTTAAAGGACTACATTTCCAATTCAGATAAACTGGAGAAATACTGTTTTCTGGAGGATATTTGTGCCAATGCAAAGGGATATGATCTGTTGTACCAGTTACAGGAGCGTGATGCAGATGAATAAGAAGAATCCATACAAGTTCACCATCAGTTTCAATGAGAACAACCCGCAGCATGTACAGGCAGTCATGCTTTTAAATCAGTTCAGCCGGGGTGAGAAGGCGGATTATATCGCAAGAGCCAGTGCCTATTATGAAGGACAAGACGGCAGTAGTGGAGCCATGATGGATAAGAACTTGATTTGTCAGTTGATCCGGCAGGTTATGGCAGAAGAGCAGAAAGCACCTGCGGAAAGAGCAGCGGGTGTGGAGAAGCAGAAAGAGGAGATTCAGGATGTATCAGAACAGACAGAATTAGAGACCATATCCTCCCCTCTTCTAAAAAATATTTCAAGAAACATGTCTGCATTTCGCAGATAATAGTAAACAGGAAAAAAGCAGGAGTATGATTTTGGCTCTTGCTTTTTCATAAAAAGTTAAACGATTCAAAGACGATAGACGCTATACAGATTTCTCACAGATTGAATTGCTATAATTAGAAATCATATTATGCTTAATCTCCTTTAGGATTGACACGATGGAGCCCCTTTGCGAGTCCTTTTAATACCTGAAGAGCAACTTCTAAATCACCAGGGGAATAATCGGCGAGTTCCTCTTGGATAATGCCTAGAATAGCAGGCTCTGGAACACTATCAGGTTCCTGGGTGAATATATTCTGGGTGGGAACCTGAAGATATTGAAACAAAGAACACAGTGTATCAAAACGAGGGTTTGCCCGATAGCATTCAATGTCATTGATGGTACGAAGGGACACTCCGATACCCTCGGCGAGCTGTTGCTGTGACAGTTCTCTTTTCAATCGTTGTTTTTTTACTAAATCACCTAGCTTGATCTTTGGGTTCATAATTTTCCACCTCACTTATTACACATATTTTACTAAATACAACTCATATATGAAACGTGTTATAGCACTTACATACAGGCAATATACTGCGCCATACAGATAGATTACACGAAGGAGGATCTTGCAGTATTTTGATACGACAGATTATGGCTGGGAAAAGAAGATGGTATTTTAGAAAAAAATCCACATCCGTCTATATCTAAAATCTGCTTTTCCATATGCAATATATGATTTAACAAAAACTCAATATACCTCATATAACACCGAGTCAATTCGACTCGGTGTTTTTATGTCGAAATTTAGCGAAAATTGCCGAGGTCCACCATTCTCCAGATTTAAAACCAATGTGAAAAAACGAAAGATCTGGAGGACGAAAGATGAAACACAAAGAGAACTGTACAGGAAAACTGCAGAATACATTTACTTCCTATTTGCTCATCACGATTAAGGGTACCAAAAACCGATATCTGGATAAGAAGGACGCTTACACCAACAGGGAGCGTTACCTGGAGGATATGTTGTACAATGAGCCGGCGATTGGATTCGAGGAAACCTATGAGCAGCATCAAAAAGAGCAGATTCTGGAAAAGGAGCTGCGGGGAGAATATACCGAATGGAGTGATCTGACCGATGAACGTCTGGTGGAAGCCATTTTAATGCTCAATGCGCATGAGCGTCAGATACTTTATATGCGTGTCTTTAAAGAAAAATCCCTGGGCGAGATCAGCAGGGAAACAGGAATTTCGAGAAAACAGGTAGACGGCTGGTATTATTATGCGTTGCAGAAAATACGGAAATGGATGAGAGGTGAGTAAGTATGGAATTTGAACATATCATATGGAAGGCACAGGAAGGTGATGAATCTGCCATTATGGAGATTGTAGAGATGTACCGTCCGCTTTTGATTAAGAAATCAATCGTGGAGGGAAGATTTGATGAGGATCTGTATCAGGAATTGATGGGTGCGTTGTTGTTCTGTATCCGGAATTTTCATGGATAAAGAAATGTAAGACGGGAAGGGGCTACAGTTTTGTGGTCCCTTTCTTTGCGTTTTGTGCTTCTGAAACGTACTTAATAGATATACCAAAAAGTATACTTTTGGGACTGGCTGTTTATGGAGGAATTTATGTACCGAAATGTATGGAAAACAACTTATGGTATATGCCACAAAAAAAGAGGAGATTTTGGAATATGAGGAGAATAAAACTATGGCAGTTTACGGGTATCACAGGACAAGTACCAAAGAGCAGCATCTGGACAGAGGCATCCAGGAGATAACTGGATATTGCAAGGAACATGAATTACAGCTGGAGGGGATTTATGCAGACCAGCAGACGGGGAAGAACTTTGACCGTCCCCGTTATATTGTATTGGTGGAAGACGTACTTCGGGAAGGGGATGTCCTGATTGTAACAGAACTGGATCGGCTTGGACGAGATAAAGCGGGCACCATGAAAGAAATTCAGAAATTACGGGATAAGAAGGTTCGTCTTATGGTTCTGGAATTGCCAACTACACTGATTGATATCAGGAATCTTGATAATACAATGGCAAAGCTGATGCTGGAGACAATCAACAGCATGATGCTGGAACTTTATGCTTCTATGGCACAGGCGGAAATGGAGAAAAAGGAGAAAAGACAAAGAGAAGGCATCCAGGCCAAAAGAGCCAGAGGAGAATGGGATGACTATGGAAGGCCTGTAGCAATAAAGCAGGAAGTATTTGACGAAGAATTTCAAAAGGTGATTCAGGGAGTAACCGGGCCGACGCAGCTGCGTAAGGAACTTGGTCTGTCACATTCGACTTTCTACCGTTATCGGGATAATTATCTAAAAAAACACCCGAAAATTTTGGAAAGTACAGAATGATAGACACTATTATATATAGAAGAAAAACGGAGGGTACAGGATATGGATGAAAAAAGAACAGGAATATTATTTTACAATCATGGAATTAAAAGATATGATATCCGGTTTGGACTGGAGGAATATTATGATGGTCTTCAGTGTGGAGAATGCTTCGAGGTTTATACAGGAAAAGCATGGATTCCGGTGCGGATTGAAACGCGCAGCAATGGAGATGGCTATCTGGTTGGATTGCCGGGAGTTGCAGTAGAAGGATTAACGGTCAGAATTTAGGAGGAATTACGATGGGAACGGTATATAGTGGATACAACTTATATAAGGCACGGGAACTTGCAAAACAGTTAAATGATGAGGGCGAGTATGAATTGGCAGGTTTATTAGGGCTTTTAACGCAGACACCAATTCGGTTTAATGATGCACTACTCTTAAAAAAGACAAATATTATGAATCGGGAAATTCATCAATCTTGTGTTAAGACTGGAGAGGAATATCGGAATATGAATGGTGCGTATTATAAAATTGATGAAAAGTTAGAAACTCTGCTTTTGTCATTGCATCCGGGAGTAGAGGAAGTGTTTACCAAGACAAGAAATTATTATGTGACAAAAATTCGCAAACGATCCAATAGGAGTTTTATCTTCCATGAATTAAGGCATGAACAACTGCTACGGGAAAGACGGGAATGGGCAAAGCAGTATTCAAAAGAAAATATTTGAGGAGGTACTTATGGTTCAGAAGAGAACAATCGGGGACTTACTGGAGGAAGCCAGACGCAGATCTGGGGCGGAAGAGCTGGAAGGCCATGATATTATGGCGTTGGAGCGTTTTGATGTATGCACCCGGCATATGCTTGTTTTTATAGTCCTTTCAGAAGAGGTGCATTTGGGGGAAAAGGGGGACAAGATGCGGCTGTTTCTATCCGAAAAAGGGTATCGGAGACTAAAAGAATATCAGGAGCATGGCTGGATTGAGATTAAGAATCATGCATCCGTCTTTTCCGGGCATCTTTTGTACGATGAGTTGGGACATGATTTGTAGATAGGCAGTTTCAATGAAGGTATAGCTGTCATAACATAGAAAGGCTGACACCATCAAAGTGTCAGCCTGTTAAAATTGAGATATTAGTAAAAGTTACCTTCCATTCAGAATTTAAACTGTTCAAATAGATAGATTGGAAGTGTTTCGGTTTTGCCGTCTACACCGCCTTTGGTATTTCCCTTCAGGTAGAGCAATTTATCTGCTTTGCCCTGATCCAGTGCCTTTTTGGAAGTGGTGGCAGTACCTTTTCCTGATTTGACTTCAATTAGATAGCGGGTATCCGTTTTTAAGGTCTGTGCCACAAAATCAATCTCGCCACCTTTATAGGTTGCAAATGCAGGTGTCTCAAAGGCTATCTCAGCAGGAAAATCCTGACGCTTTTTCAGATTGATATATACAAAGTTTTCACTCAGAGTCCCAGCAAGCGTGCGGCTATCTGTTCCGGTCAGGGAAAGATAATAATTTGCCAGACCAAGATCCATGAAGTAACACCGGCTTGCCGCCTTAAAATCTAAAATATCCATTTCTGTAATTTTTGCACAAAATCCGATGATTCCAGAGAAAAACAGCCAGCTGATGGCTCTGTTACAGGTTGCTTTGGAGAGATTACTGGAATAATCTTTGGTAACCAGTTTCTGCAGCTCCTCGCTGAGACTTCCTTCAGCCAGTCCCTTGCTCTCCCGATTCAGGATTCTACAAATAGATAGGAAAATCTGGGTGAAAACACGGGTATCCAGAATATCTGTAAAATACCGTATGGATTCGTTGGTAAAGGTGTCAATGATTTTTACCAGCACGCCCTGCGCTTTTTCTATGTTCTGTTTCTCCAGATAAGTTTCTACTACTTTAGGGTATCCACCAATCTGGCAGTAGATATCATAGATTGCTTTCAGCTTGTCGTAAGTTTCAGGTTCTCCCTGTTTTTCCGAGAGAGTCAGGTAATCCTGGTAGAGTGCTTCATCAAAGGCCAGCAAAACTTCCTCAAAGGACAAGGTGTAGATAGGGATACGTGTCACGTCCCCGCTGGAGAATCGAAAGTCCGGTTCATAGATTCTGCCCAGGTAACTGCCCGTTACGATAAAATGAGCCTGAAACTGCCTTGTGAATTCACGGATACGATTATATATTTCTGCGGATTCCTGAATTTCGTCAATGATGATAACTGTATCATCGGAATCCATGAAATCAAGGTCATAGAGGCGAAATGCATCCTGAAGAGGGTGCTCTGGTCGTTTAGTGCCAGGGGTCCATTCAGTTGCCTGTTTATAACATTTCATGAATTGCTGACCGCTCTGCTCAAAAAGGTTAATATATATTTTGTGCTTATAATTCTCATCGGCAAACTTATTGATCAGATATGTTTTTCCAACCTGTCGGGCACCGCTGATTTCCAGTGTGCTGCGGTCAGTATCATTTTTCCAATCTAAAAGTTGTTCGTAAACTTTTCTTTTCAGATACATAAGGGTACTCCTTTCTTAACGCTATGTTCTTATTATAACAAATTATCATGGGTTAATATAGTGGGAAGTTGACGGGAAAATCCGATTCTTTTCTACGAGATGATTCCTTCCTTATAAAAAAGGAACCTTCCATTGTCTGGAAAGTTCCGCTGTATTGGATTTGTTAGTATCTGGAGCAGAGTCCATAAGTTCTTTGATATTCCCGTTCTAACTGGAGCTTTGAGCGGATATCCATCAGGATTTCTCCCAGATGATTATCCCCATATCCATTCACCGCACCCCAGTAGCGATCGCCCCAGGTGTTTTCTTCAATAAGGATCGCATTGCCAGTGGCAAGCAGTTTTTCGCCAAGCTCTGGATGCTGCAGAAATTTTGTCATGCAGATTTCATACATATACCGGAGTTTTACAGTGTTCCAGTCAGGACGTAAATTAATGCTCTTTCCAAGTCGTTTGGCATCTGCCGGATTTTTCAGATAATGAGTGCAGAATTGCCGGCGCTCTCTGGCACAAGTGGATTTCTGTGCCTGAAAAGCTGCCTCGTTGTTGGCGAATCTTAAATTGCCATATGTGATTTCTGCGTAATAAAAATTACTTAAAAAAGCATAAGAGTCGCGAAAAGACGCAATTACGGGTCTGGTATCTGGATAGATTCGATAAGTATTCATTTCATCACTTCTTTCTTAAAAAGGGAACTACCAAAGTAATTCCCTTTCACTATTTTGGGTTAATTGTTATGCAATCATTTCCAAAAATTCATCTTCAGTCAAAACCGGAACACCAAGGCTCTGAGCTTTGGTCAGTTTGCTGCCGGCCTTTTCACCGCAGATTAAGTAGCTGGTCTTTTGAGTAACCGAACTTCCCGGTTTCGCACCCAATTCCAAAATTTTATTGTTGATTTCATCTCGGGTAAAGTGATTCAGTTTTCCTGTTGCTACAATTGTGCATCCTGTAAATGTGTTTTCCTTTGTCATAGTGATTTCTTCCTTTCTTTCTTCAAAGTGTAATTCTTCCTGTAATGAGTTCCATAGAGCCACATTGTCCGCATCTGCAAACCAGAGGTGGATGTTTTGATTTAAGGTATTTCCGAAGTCGTCCAATTCGGTAAAATCATAATCACCGAGAGCCGCCAACTCAAATTGAGCCAGGCTGCCATGAAAGACGGTATCTAGAATCCTACTTTTGGTTCTTCCAATCATAGGAATATCCATAGCAACCAAAAAACGCACGAAGGTGGTGTTCCGGCTGTTTTCAATGGAATCTAGCAGGCGCTGGAAAGATCTCACACCGAATCCTTTTAATGCTACGATTTCATCACGATAGTCCCCTAAATGATATAAATCCTGAACGGACTGAAGATATCCCAGGTATAAGAGTTTCTCTAAAGTAGCAGTAGACAGATTCTCAATATTCATGGCTTTTTGGCATGCAAAGTGTGTGAACTTGGCCGCAATCCGGTTGCCACATAAAGGGTTAGGACAATGCACTCTTTCAACCAGCTTGCCATTTCTGGCTTTTTCGATTTGAATCCGGGTATTGGAACCACAGCAGGGGCAGGTTGGTGGAACAATATCAGTGTAGTGTCCACGATCCAGATTATCTTCCACCTGGGGGATGATCATGTTCCGTTTGGATACCATAATGCGGCATCCAGGGTACAGTTCCAGGTTTTTGATAAAGGCCAGATTGTGAAGCGTAGCTCTGGATACTTCGCAGCCATCCATTTCGATTGTATCAAAGATTGCTACGGGAGCAAGTTCACCAAATCGGGAAGGTGTCCATTCAATATGACGCAATACGGTTTCGTATAGCTCGTCTTCAAATTTGAATGCAATACCATTCTTATAGTGATGTCCGGTTCTGCCACAGCTTTTAGAATAACTAAAACTGTCATAGATGGTCACAATGCCGTCAATAGGAAGCTGCTGGCTTGCAGCACTGATTTTCAACTGTTCAAATAGCGTCTGGATTTTTTCTTCGGTCAAGTCTGGATCGTGAATAGAGATATAAGGGCAAATTTGAAAGCCTAATGTCTCCAATAGATCCAGCTTACAGCATCGACTGTCTGGAAAAGCGGCTTCGTCTAATCCATCCAATATATTGAATGGGATAAAACGAATTTTTCGGCCTTTGCATTTCTTGGAATCTAAGCTGCGTACGGATCCGGAAGCAAAGTTGCGTCCATTTCGATATTCTTTTCCAGTGTCATCTTTGGCTTTTTGCTTCAGCATTTCAAAATCATCCGTTCGGATAAAAGATTCTCCAGTGATGACCAGGCGTTTCTGATAAGGAATGGTAAGTGGCACGTTTAGGAATGCGGGTATATTATGAGTAATATCTTCGCCCACTTCTCCATCACCCCGGGTAGTTGCCTGAAGCAGCACCCCGTTTTCATACACAAGCTTTGTGGTCAAACCGTCTAGCTTCAGCATGAATAAGACATCATGGTTTCCGATAAAGCGCTTTACATCTTCCACTAACTTTGTCTTATCCAGAGAAAGCAGCGGGATAGGATGTATGACCTTAGCAAGCTTGCTGACAGGTGGATATCCAACTGTCTGGGTAGGTGAGTTGGCAAATATGATGCCAGTTTCTTTTTCAAGTGCCTTCAGTTCATCGAATTTCTGATCATACGCTGTATCACTTACAACGGAGTCATTGTGGTTGTAATAGGCATCACGCCATTCGTTGAGCGTAGCTACCAGTTCTTTGAGTTCCTGTGTTTTGTTTTGATTCATGTAATTGATTCTCCTTTCAGTTTTGGAAGTCTCTGTGTGATTCGGAAGAAATACTTTTCCCTCCTTTCTGCGTTTAGGCATAAAAAAGCAGAGGATGAATAAATCATTCTCTGTCAGCGTGCATATTTTATGCAAAAAAAGAAAGCCAGTGCCGTGGCAAAAAGCACACGAATACACTGACTTAATACAAACCTAAACAACCTGCATATCCTTACGGATCACACAATTTCTAAATACAATATTATCTTAACACTACATATAGTACATGTCAATGAATAGAAACACTAAATATGCTTTACGGGATGCTCCCTCATATTTTTTCATAAATACCTTTTAATGATGCTTGTGCTAACATGTGTCCGTCCATTGCGTGGAATAATTCATTCAGGAAAAATCCGGTCTGTAATTCCAGTAATTGATCCAGAGCATAAACGTGAAGCTCGTAGAGATGTGCCTGATCGGGCGGAGTCATCCCTCCGTAGAAGCAGGAAAGTTCTTTACTCTGATGGTTTCCCTGAATACTCGTCCAGCTGTTACAGCCCTGTATGAAATCATGAGCGGTCTGGCTTTCATTTTCGGTCAGCTCTGTCCTGGTAATATTAGTAGCCAGCCAGTGTATCCAGACAAAGCCTCCGGTCACAGGATAAGCATCCTTGTCCTCTAATACGAGTGCAAAAGAAACAGTATCAGTCGGCGCATCCACAATAGTGACAGGAAGAGAATAGGTAGGGATACCATTTTCATTAAAGTCATTACCTTTTCCACCGAAACGCTCGGCAATCGTTCCATTTATAATTCCCTTACTTGAAATTAACATAATAAAATACCTCCATGTGATTAAGATGCTGTTGTATGTTTTCAACATCATAATAACCGCATGGAGGTAAAACGTAAATTACCCACTTTTTTGTTGGTATCATTCTGGGACAACGCCCTTTTCC
>JAQVCP010000016.1 GCA_028689735.1 Hespellia sp.
GCGATTCTCTGAATTATATTGCAGAGGAAGAGGACTTAGAGCAGGTGTTTCGCTGGGTCAACAATTATCTTGATCCTGCGGGGGTATTTATTTTTGATTTTAATACAGAATATAAGTACCGGGAAATCCTGGGGAATCAGACCATTGCGGAGAACAGGGAGAACTGCAGCTTCATATGGGATAATTACTATTATGAGGAAGAGAAGATGAATGAGTATGAGCTGAGTCTGTTCATCCGGGACGAGGAGCTATCGAAGGAACATGGCGAAATCTTTCGGAATTATAAGGAAACCCATTTTCAGAGGGCATATACATTGGATACTATGAAGCGGCTGATTGTGGATGCCGGACTGGAATATGTGGCGGCATATGATGCATTTACCAGAGAGGCGCCCACAGACCGGAGTGAGAGAATCTATGTGATTGCAAGAGAGCATGGGAAGCTGGAAGAAAAGAACAAAGAATGAGATGAATAAAAATACAGAGAAAGAGGATATAGAGATGGCAACAGATAAGATTGTAAGAGCAACCGCTGCAAATTCACAGATTCGTGCATTCGCAGCATCCACAAAGGAGATGGTAGAGGAGGCGAGAAGACGTCATAACACGAGCCCAGTGGCCACGGCAGCACTGGGAAGACTGCTCACGGGCGGTGCCATGATGGGAAGTATGATGAAAAATGATACGGACCTTTTAACCATTCAGATGAAGGGCAGCGGTCCCATGAAGGGGGTCACGGTCACCGCTGACAGCCGGGGGAATGCCAAGGGATATGTGGAGGTTCTGGATGTCATGCTGCCGCCAAAGAACGGAAAGCTTGACGTGGGCGGCGCCATGGGAATCGGTGTCCTGAGTGTGATAAAGGATATGGGACTGAAGGATCCGTATGTGGGACAGACTGCCATCCAGACCGGGGAGATTGCAGAAGATCTGACTTACTATTTTGCAACGTCAGAGCAGGTGCCTTCATCTGTGGGACTGGGCGTCCTTATGAACAAGGATAATACGGTCAAATGTGCAGGCGGTTTTATTATTCAGGTGATGCCGTTTATCGAGGATGAGGTTTTGGATAAGCTGGAGGAGAATATCAAGCATATTACTTCTGTCACGGAGATGCTGGAAAAGGATCACACACCGGAAAAGATGCTGGAGGAAGTGCTTGCGGGGCTGAATGTGGAATTTACAGATACCCTGCCGACACAGTTTGCATGTAACTGCTCAAAAGAACGGATCGAAAAGGCCATTATCAGTATTGGGAAGAAAGAAATTCAGGCAATGATCGATGACGATAAAGAGATTGAAGTGAAATGTCATTTCTGTAACACAGCGTATCATTATTCAGTGGACGAGCTTGGGGTATTATTGAAAAAAAGCAAGTGATATTAAAAAACGAAAGCGTGAGAGAGGAAAAAGACATGAGACATGGATTTATAAAAGCAGCAGCCGCTACACCGGATATCAGGGTGGCAGATGTAGCGTTTAATACACAGCAGATTAAGGCTGCCATTGATGAGGCAGTGGAGAAGAAGGCTAAGGTGATTGTATTTCCGGAGCTTTGCATCACCGGGTATACCTGCGGCGATTTATTTACACAGGACGTACTGCTGACAGCGGCCAGAGCGGCTCTTCATGAAATTAAGGAGTACACGGCTCAGAAGGACGCTTTGATTTTTGTCGGTGTTCCACTTTCTGTTGATGGGGAGCTGTACAATGTGGCGGCAGCCCTGAATGGAGGAGAGATTCTGGGACTTACGACCAAGACGTTTCTGCCGAATTATGGTGAGTTTTATGAGATGCGCCAGTTCCGTCCGGGACCAAAGAAGGCCCGGGAGATTCTGTTTGATGGAAAAAAGGTGCCATTTGGTCCGCAGATTCTCTTTCAGTCAGACTGCATGGAGAATCTGGTGGTGTCCGCGGAAATCTGCGAGGATGTCTGGTCACCGATTCCGCCAAGTATTCAGGCAGCCATGGAAGGGGCAACGGTGATCGTCAACTGTTCGGCCAGCGATGAGACCATTGGCAAGGACGGGTATCGGAGAGATTTGATTGGCGGCCAGTCTGCGAGACTGATTGCCGGATATATTTATGCGAATGCCGGAGAAGGGGAGTCCACGACAGACCTTGTTTTTGGCGGTCATAATATCATTGCGGAGAACGGAACCATTCTTCAGGAAGCAAAGCGTTTCCAGAACAGCATTGTCTACAGCGAAATTGATGTAAACCGTATCATTAATGAGAGAAGGAAGAATACCACTTTCCAGTCTTCGGATGACCCGCAGCTGATGCGTGTTCCGTTTTCGGTAGAAAAGGAAGAGACTGCGCTTACCAGAACATTTCCAAAGAAACCATTTGTTCCACAGGATGAGCGGGTCAAAGCGGAGCGCTGTGAAGAGATTCTGATGATTCAGGCAATGGGATTGAAAAAGCGGCTGGAACACGCTCATGCGAAGACGGCAGTCGTGGGAATCTCAGGTGGACTGGATTCCACACTTGCGCTTCTGGTGACTGCAAAGGCATTCGATATGCTGGGCTGGGACAAGAAGCAGATTTTTTCGATTACCATGCCCTGCTTTGGAACTACGGACAGAACCTATCAGAATGCGTGTCAGATGTCGTTGAAGCTGGGAGCAACCTTGAAGGAAGTTCCGATTGCGGATGCGGTGATGGTTCATTTTAAGGATATCGAACATGATCCTCATGACCACAGTGTTACCTATGAGAATTGCCAGGCGAGGGAGCGGACTCAGGTTCTTATGGATATTGCAAACAAGCATGGAGGAATGGTAATCGGAACCGGAGATATGTCCGAACTGGCACTTGGCTGGGCAACCTATAACGGGGACCATATGTCTATGTACGGGGTCAATGGATCCGTACCGAAGACTTTGGTGAGACATCTGGTCAAGCATGCGGCGGATCAGACCGGGGATGAACAGCTCAAAGCGGTTTTATATGATGTGCTGGATACACCAGTCAGTCCGGAACTTCTTCCTCCCAAGGATGGAAACATTGCACAGAAGACGGAGGACCTGGTTGGACCTTATGAGCTTCATGATTTCTTCCTGTATTATCTGCTTCGTTTTGGATATGAGCCAAGTAAGATTTTCCGACTTGCGAAGATTACCTTTGCAGGGGTCTATGATGGTGTGACCATACTTCGATGGCTGGAGACGTTCTGTAAGCGGTTCTTTACGCAGCAGTTTAAGCGTTCCTGTCTTCCGGATGGTCCGAAGATCGGCACGGTAGCCCTCTCACCAAGAGGGGACTGGAGAATGCCAAGCGATGCCTGCGCTGCAGTGTGGCTGAAGGATTTGGGAAATTGTAAATTAGATTAGTTCAGACTTTCAAGAAGAGAGCGGGAGTCTGGAAAGAATTGATTTGAAAGAAGCATAATATAAAGAAAGACCCGGATGACAAGCTGGAAAATTGTCATCTGGGTCTTTCTTTCCTGGATCCTACAGAAGCAGCCGATGTGGATTCAGCAGAGAGGTAGTCAAAGCGGATCATGCAGTCCGCTATACTGCCTGACGCTACAACTCATAGCAGCTATCACTGCCTGATGAGGTTAACTTAATACCTTGCAGTGATCAAGATTCACGCCCTTCATCTCATCAACGGTTGCGCTGATGCTGAGATAGAAGTCAATCTTGTTGTCTGCAGATACTTTGTTGATCTTCTCCATGAAATCTGGAAGGCTCACAAGTGAGATGTCAACCTGTTTCAAAATTCCATCAATAAAAATAGTCTCGATATCGTGATTCCCTGCGACCATGCCGTACAAAAAGCCGATGAATTCATCAATGTTCTTGATGTCTGCATAATCAGCCATGCAGATTGCCCGTACGTTGAAGTCAACACTGTATGTATCTCGATGACTTTTTTTGATTAATACTACATTACCATTCGATGTTTTTGAAACTTGATTCGCTAAATCGATCATTTGTTGGGTCTTTCCACTGCCCTTAGGGCCTGTAATTAAATTTACCATGGCGAACTCTCCTTTATGTGTTTTTTATTGAGTATTAGCTGCTCATTTAATCTTGTTACTATTATACACTAAAGCCTAATATGGAACAACACTAAAATGGAAAGGAAAGAAAAAATTACCGATAAGTTTATCATAATTTAATATTTATGCAGTTTCACCTTGAAAACAGTGCGTGTATGTGATAAATTAACGAAGTATGTTTATCTATACATAGGAAGAAACTTAATATTAACTCAGGAGAGTCTCATCAATGATGGACATACTATGATGAGCGCCGAAGGTGTAAGCGGATCGTGAATCCGCAAATCTCTCAGGCAAAAGGATGGAGGAAAAGGAAGATGTTTGAAGTTATTAACAATTTTATCACATGGTTTGATGGTGTTGTGTGGGGGCTGCCGTTAATCATTCTGATCCTGGCAACAGGAATCTATCTCACAGTTCGTTTGGGGTTACTCCAAATCAGGCATTTGGGAAAAGCTCTGAAATTCATGATTAAAAATGAAGACAACGGCGAAGGTGAAGTAACAAGCTTTGGAGCACTTTGTACCGCATTATCTGCGACAATCGGAACCGGTAATATTGTCGGTGTTGCCACCGCTATCGTGGCAGGAGGACCGGGCGCATTGTTCTGGATGATCGTGGCGGCATTCTTTGGAATGGCGACGAAGTATGCAGAAGGGCTTCTGGCAATCAAGTATCGTACCATTGATGAGCAGGGACATGTGCTGGGCGGACCGTTCTACTATATTGAAAATGGTATGGGAAAGCAGTGGAGCTGGCTTGGTAAGATCTTTGCATTTTTCGGAGCAGGGGTTGGTCTTCTCGGTATCGGTACCTTTACCCAGGTAAATGGTATCGCATCAGCAGTACAGAATTTCTTTGATCCGAATATGTCGACGACGGTCAATCTGTTTGGCAATACATACTCGTGGGCAACGGTAATCTGCTGTATCATCCTTACAATCTGTGTCGGTCTGGTTGTGATCGGAGGTCTTAAGAGAATTGCCAAGGTATCAGAGGTTGTTGTACCATTTATGGCAGTACTTTATTTTGTGTTTGCATTTCTGATTATTGTGACACATCTTACAGAGATTCCAGCAGCACTTGCAACTGTTGTGAAATCTGCATTTACAGGAAGCGCCCTGGCAGGTGGAGCAGTCGGCTCTATGGTCGTGGCTATGCAGAAGGGTATTGCACGAGGAATCTTCTCTAATGAGGCTGGTCTTGGTAGTGCGCCCATCGCGGCAGCTGCAGCTCAGACAAAGGAGCCGGTAAGACAGGGTCTTGTTACGATGACAGGTACATTTATTGACACCATTGTGATTTGTACAATGACCGGATTATCTATTGTCATTACAGGAACGTGGAATACCGGTCTGGAAGGTGTGGCTGTGACCACAGCAGCATTCCAGAAGGGACTTCCTTTCCCTGGCACAGTCTCTGCATTTGTACTGATGCTTTGTCTGGTGTTCTTTGCATTTACCACCATTCTCGGATGGAATTATTATGGAGAGCGATGCCTGGAATATCTGACGAACCGTAATCAGAAGGCGGTTATGACTTATCGCTGGCTTTATATCGCTGCTGTATTCTTTGGACCGTATATGACGGTGGCAGCCGTGTGGAACATTGCGGATATCTTTAATGCGCTGATGGCACTGCCGAACTTGATCGCGCTGATCTGGCTCAGCAAGGTTGTTGTGTCGGAGACGAAAGATTATTTTTCGCGTGTGCAGTAAATCATAGATATGCGTCATAAGAAACAGGGCTGGATACTCACAGAAGTATAGCAGCCATATGTGAAAAATAAGAGAAAAAATGGGACTGTGGGTTGATTAAAATTAATCAGTGTGATACAATAATCGCTGTGTTACATGTTCCGGTTATACGGTAATCGAGAACACACAGTCACAAAGGTTCAGACCAATTTCACAATACAAAGACATAGATGAGGAGTATTAAGAGTCTATCGTTGTTCAGAGAACTGCCGGGTGGTGCGAGGCAGCAGCGTAATCTCCCAACTCGCCTCGGAGTTCTTTCATTGAAACAGCAGTAGATGGAAGCGGGTATTCCCGTTACAGAATGAATGAGTGCACGGTTCGGTGCGGAGCGACATGTGGTGTGTCAGCTGGCAGATGTTTGCCGGAGGATGCCGCAGATTCCAGAAGAGCATACGAAGCGTGAATAAGAGTGGTACCACGGAAGTTCAAGCCTTTTCGTCTCTTTTTGAGATGAGAGGGCTTCATTTATATTTATAGAAGGAGAATCAGCTATGACGAAGATAGTTTATAATCACAAAGCAATTGAAAAAAAATGGCATGATATCTGGGAAGAGAACCCGGTCAATGTCAAGGAAGATGAGAACGGTAAGAAAGAGAAGTATTACTGTCTTGATATGTTCCCGTATCCATCTGGAAATGGTCTTCATGTAGGACACTGGAGAGGATATGTTATCTCCGATGTATGGAGCCGTTACAAGCTGCAGCAGGGATACTACATCGTTCATCCAATGGGATGGGATGCATTCGGTCTTCCGGCTGAGAATTACGCAATCAAGATGGGCGTTCATCCTGCAAAATCAACTGCAGAGAATGTTGCCAACATCAAGCGTCAGATTAATGAGATTGCAGCCCTTTATGACTGGGATATGGAAGTAAACACAACAGACCCTGACTTTTACAAGTGGACGCAGTGGATTTTTGTGAAGATGTTCAAAGAAGGACTTGCATACGAGAAGGAATTCCCAATCAACTGGTGTCCGTCCTGTAAGACAGGTCTTGCAAACGAAGAAGTAGTCAATGGAAAATGTGAGCGCTGTGGTACTGAGGTTACCAAGAAGAACCTTCGTCAGTGGATGCTTAAGATTACTGCATACGCAGACAGACTTCTTTCCGACCTTGACAAGCTGGACTGGCCGGAGAAGGTTAAGAAGATGCAGGCTGACTGGATTGGCAAGAGCCACGGTGCAGAGGTGGATTTCCCGGTAGAAGGAACAGACAAGAAGCTGACAGTTTATACAACAAGACCGGATACGCTCTATGGCGCAACCTTTATGGTGCTTGCTCCGGAGCATGAGATGGCAAAATCCCTTGCCACTTCTATGACAAGAGAAGCAGTAGAAGAATACATTTTCAAAGCTTCCATGAAGTCTTCCGTAGACCGTCTTCAGGACAAAGAAAAGACCGGTGTATTTACAGGAAGCTATGCAATCAATCCGCTCAACGGAAAGCCGGTTCCAATCTGGTTATCTGATTATGTACTTGCTGATTACGGTACCGGTGCTATCATGTGTGTACCTGCCCATGATGACCGTGACTTTGAATTTGCTACCAAATTTGGCATTCCGATTGTACAGGTAATCGCAAAAGATGGCAAAGAAATTGAAAATATGACAGAAGCATATACAGCAGCCGTTGGAACTATGATCAATTCCGGTGAGTGGAATGGTATGGAGTCTTCTGAATTGAAAGAAAAAGCACCGATGATTATTGAAGAACGCGGTATTGGTAAGGCAACAACCAACTACAAGCTGCGTGACTGGGTATTCTCCCGCCAGCGTTACTGGGGCGAGCCAATCCCGATTGTTCACTGTCCGGATTGCGGAGCAGTTCCGGTGCCGGAAGAGGAGCTTCCACTTCGTCTGCCGGAGGTTGAATCCTATGAGCCGACAGGAACAGGAGAGTCACCACTTGCAGGAATCGATGAGTGGGTAAACTGTAAGTGTCCGGTTTGTGGAAAACCTGCAAAACGTGAGACGAACACCATGCCGCAGTGGGCAGGATCTTCCTGGTATTTCCTTCGTTATGTGGACAACCACAATGATAAAGAACTGGTATCCAGAGAAAAAGCAGATGCAATGCTTCCTGTTGATATGTATATCGGTGGTGTGGAACATGCGGTACTTCATTTGCTCTACTCACGTTTCTACACGAAGTTCCTAAACGATATCGGAGTGGTAGACTTTGACGAGCCTTTCCACAAGCTGTTCAACCAGGGAATGATCACCGGAAAGAACGGAATCAAGATGAGCAAGTCCAAAGGAAATGTGGTATCTCCTGACGATCTGGTACGCGACTATGGCTGTGATTCCCTTCGTATGTACGAGCTCTTTGTAGGACCACCGGAGCTTGATGCCGAGTGGGATGACAGAGGAATCGATGGTGTATACCGTTTCCTTAAGAAAGTATGGACACTGACCATGGACAGCCTTGAGGCAAATGTAAAGGCAACAAATGAGATGATCAAGTACCGTCATAAGATGGTCAAGGACATCACGAGCCGTCTTGAGAGCTTCAGCTTGAACACGGTTATTTCCGGATTCATGGAGTATAACAACAAGTTTGCTGAAATCGCCAAGAAAGAGGGCGGAATCGACCTTGATACTCTGAGCACGATCGCAGTACTGTTATCACCATTTGCACCACACGTTGCAGAAGAACTGTGGCAGCAGCTTGGTCATGAAGGTTCGGTATTCAAAGCTGGATGGCCAAAATACGATGAAGCACTGATGAAGGATGACGAGATTGAGGTTCCGGTTCAGATTAACGGAAAGACAAAAGCTGTTGTCAAAGTTCCGGCAGATGTTTCAAAGGATGATGCACTTGCAGCTGGAAAAGCAGCAATCGCGGATAAACTGACAGGAACAATCGTGAAAGAGATTTATGTACCTGGGAAGATTATTAATATTGTACAGAAGTAATTTGAGAGAAAATCTCACAACAGAATAAAGTGCTTGGAAATATTGAAAAGTTTGTTGAATATCAAGGGTTGCAAGAATTTTTCTTCAAGAAAAGGTATCGTAGAATACCGCAAAATATCGTAACAGATTTTTAAAATGAAGTAAATTTGGAGTAAAAGTTGAAAGAAAATGGAGTAAATATTTCAAGAGGACATTAGAGGAATGACGCAGACAGTAGAGATATTGTCTGCGTCATTTTTAGAAGATTGCTAGAAAATGATTGGAGAGACATATTATGATACAAAGTAAAATAATTGCTGAGTAAATAAAGATTTATAAACAGGCAGGAAGAAGCGACAGATAAACAGATGTTACCAAAATGGAAACAAAGGAAATACATACTGGTACTTTCATTTTAAGTTCTATCGTTATATGATGTGAATGAAAGAGAGGTATGGAGTATGGCATTAAGTGATAACATAAAAAAATTCAGAGAAGAAAAAAATCTCACTCAGCAACAACTTGCGGACAAGTTATATGTTTCAAGGCAGACAGTTTGTCGATGGGAAAATGGTTCGAGATGTCCGGATTTGATTACTGCAAAAAAATTGGCATTAGAACTAGATGTAAGTATGGACGAACTTATATCTGATGAAGATGTAAATGATATTCAACTAAATTATGGAATATGGAAATCTGAAAGGATGAAAAATCGGACACATCTACAAGAATTCCGCAAAAAATTGTTGAATTTTATGGAGATTTTGGGATCTATATTTATGGCAATTATTCTGCTTTTTCGTATTCAGTTAGAAAGGGATATACCACTATGGATTACCATTAGTTTCTTTTGTATAGCAATCTCATTTATTACAGTCAACTTACTGATTTCTAAAAAGTTGAGAGAAATGTAGTGAGGTCAAGGAACAAGGCGTAGCCGATACGCCGTAGGGCAGTCCTTGACGGAACAGATAGAGCCAACAGCACAAAGAATTTCAAAATTTGGTATTTACCTGTTCGGACGGTTCGCCAGTTTACTATTACAACGTCAATAGTGCAATCAAAGACTATGTGGCAAAAATTAATGTAATAGAGATTGAACTGGCAAAGGAAGAAAAGAGAAGAAGTAGCTGAATTGAAAATATTGGCTTAAAATTGGAGTGAATTAAAAGACGGATAGAGAAAAACAGCATAAAATCAACATTTTCGAGTAGATAAAAATAGCGTACAGAAGTAATTTGAGTGATAATTCTGGGAGAATCAGATATAATTTAAAGATGAAGATGGCGCAGATAGTGGAAACATTGTCCGTGTCATTTTTTATGCTTCTTGATGTTTCTTTGGTTCCATATATTTTCTCCGTAAAATTAAATGACCCGACGTGGTACGCATCGTTGAGAGGCGTGTCGGGTTCTGTTGCTGTTATTATATGCGGAAGAAAGAAAAAAAGCAATAGAAATTTTGGTTTAGCGCGCGAAGTGAAACGCGCCGAAGTTTTTTTGCCTAATGAAAAAGGGAAAGGAAATGACTTTGGAAATTGTTTATGATAGAATGATGGCAGAAAGAAATCGGGAGAAGAAAATTCGTACAATGCCCCTTTTTGAGCGTGAAGGAGAGAAAGAATGAGAAGAGCAGGACTATTGATGCCGGTATCCGTATTGCCTTCCAGCTATGGGATTGGAGATTTCGGAAGCGGGAGCCGGGAATTGATTGATTATATGGAAGAGAGCGGTTTTACTATCTGGCAGATTCTGCCGCTGAATCCGCTGGGCTATGGGAATTCTCCTTATCAGCCGTATTCCTCTTTTGCAGGAGACGAGATTTATATCGATTTGGAAAGTCTTGTCAGTGAGGGACTTTTAGGAGAGATGCCGGAGCCATTTCAAAAGACAGAAACGAGAGTACATTATGATGCGGTCCGTGCCTATAAGAGTCAGTTTTTGAAAGAAGCATTCCAGTCTTTTGTGGAGGATGAAGCTTATAGAACATTTATCAGTCAGGAATGGGTATACCCTTATGTGGTCTTTCTGACATTGAAAAAACACAATGATATGAAGTGCTGGAACGAGTGGCCGAAAGAACAGAAGGAATGGATTGAGAATCCGGAGGAATTTGACGTCAGCATTTATGAGGAAGAAATCCGGTACGAGATGTTCGTACAGTATCTGTTTCAGAAACAGTGGAAGGAGGTCAAATCTTACGCGAAGGAAAGAAAGATTAAGATTATGGGAGACATTCCGTTTTATGTAGGAATTGATTCTCTGGATGTCTGGATGAACCAAAAGGAATTTTTGCTGGAGGCAGATGGAAAGCCCAGTTTTATCGCGGGGGTGCCGCCGGATTACTTCTGTGCGGATGGACAGCGGTGGGGAAATCCCATTTATAACTGGAAGCGGATGCAGGAGAATGGATTCACATTCTGGAAAAAACGGTTTGGCTACAGCACAGGTTTATTTGATATTATCCGGATTGATCATTTCCGTGCATTTGATACCTACTGGAAGATTCCGTCCACCTGTCCGACTGCCGTGGGAGGCGAATGGATTGAGGCACCGGGATATGAATTGTTTGACACACTGCTGGCCGAATTTCCGAAAGCAAAGATTGTGGCAGAGGATTTGGGGGACATGCGTCCGGAGGTATACGAACTGCGGGACGCATATCATTTCCCGGGAATGAAGATCATACAGTTTACCTTTGACCCAATGGAGCATAACAATTCCTTTGCGGACCGGAAAAATATGATTGTATACACGGGAACCCATGACAATGAGACTATCAAAGGATGGCTCTCAAACCAGCCGGAGAAGGTGCAGATGGCAGTAGAGAGAACCTTGTATGCGCTGGGCTATCAGGAAAAGACCATGGAAAAGAATTTTATTCATTACACACTGGATAATCTGGCTGACACAGCGATTCTTCCGGTGCAGGATATTCTGGAGCTTGGAAATGAGGGACGGCTCAATACGCCGGGAACGCTGGGCTCTCCAAACTGGGAGTGGCGTCTCGCTGACATGAATGGGCTGCGAAAAAAACTTCCGTTTCTCAAGCGTGTGCTGAAAGAAAGCGGCAGGCAGCCAGGCGGCGTTGCGCCGATTAGAAAGAAAAGCAATCTGCGGAAGCTGAAAAAATATCTGGAACAGAAAATAAGGAAGATTAGTTGAAAAGGTGTGTTAGAATGCAGATATTTCATAAGGAAAGTCCGCTTCAGAAGGAGCGGCGCAAATTAGCGGAACAGGAAAAAAGATTTCTTTGTTCTCACGGTCAAAAAAGGGACAATATTTTAAATCAGAAACTGGAAGGCAAGGTGCCGTCCGGGCTGCAAAATATGCTTGACACAACATTTGCAAAGGCGTTTGCACTTATATTTGATAAGGGAACGGGTGTGGTTGAGAAAACCTACCAGAAGGAAAAACTGGAGCAGGATTATCAGGTGCAGGAGTATGCAGCAGATATAAAACAGGACGCAAAATCTTTGCGGACTTTTTCGAAAAAATCCAAAGGGGCAGGGACGAAGAATCTCCTGTTGTCTGGTGTGTCAGGAGTCGGGATGGGTGTATTGGGAATCGGAATTCTCGATATTCCGGTATTTACAGGAATGATTTTAAAAAGTGTTTATGAGACAGCACTGCATTATGGGTGCAGGTATGATACCAGAGAAGAACGGTATTTTATCCTTCTGTTGATTCAGGGCGCGCTGTCCTATGGGGAAGAGTCCCAAGAGACAGAGAAGAAGATTAATACGTTTATCTGCGATGGGAGATGTCCGCCAGATTATGAGGAAAAGAATCAGATCGAGAGGACCGCGGGAGTACTTTCTAAGGAATTACTGTATATGAAATTTTTGCAGGGAATCCCGGTTGTTGGTATCATAGGTGGAATGTATGATGCGGTGTATATGAAGGAGATTAACAAGTATGCGGATATAAAATATCGGCGTAGATTTTTTTACAAAAAACATGATGTGGAATAATTCCAGACAAAAAGAAAGAAGGATGAATATGTATAAGTTATGGGAGAGTCTCAAAAAAGCAAAAGATTACAAATGGGTGGATCTGACCCTGTCAATGAACAACGACAGTCCGTTTTGGTGTGGTATACCGGATGGGTCAGTTGAACTGGGTACGACATGCTATGACTGGGGGAATGAGATGTTAGATTGTCTCATTCAGACATTCAAATTTCCGGGACAGTTCGGAACACATATTGATTTTCCGGGGCATTTTGTGAAAGAAGGAGACCTGTCGGAAAAGTATGGTGTAGAGAATCTGGTGTTTCCTCTTTGTGTAATCAATATCACGGAACAAGTGCAGGGAGATATTCATTATGCAGTGACGGTGGAGGACATCAAAGCATACGAGAAAAAATACGGAACAATTCCGGAGGGTGCATTTGTTGCCCTGCGGACAGACTGGTCAAAGAAATGGCCGGATATGGATGCAATCTCAGGGACTGACGCAGATGGAAATGATAACTTCCCGGGATGGTCGATGGAGGCTGTGAAATTCCTGTATGAGGAAAGAAACATTGCGGCAAACGGACATGAAACGCTGGATACGGACGCATCGGCAGAGGCACAAAAGGCGGGAGACCTAGCCTGTGAACGCTATATTCTGTCAAAAGAAAAACTGCAGGTAGAACTTCTGACGAATCTGGACAAGGTGGCGGAGGCAGGAGCAGTGATCATGGTAATGTATCCGCGTTTTGAGGGGGCAACGGGGCTTCCTGCAAGAGTGGTGGCGATCACAGAATAATCAGCGAAACTTTTTCACTTTTTCTGAGATAGCAGTCAGCTCTTCTTTTGACAGCTCCGGCAGACGCTCCAGCTTGTCCATGAACATGGTCATAGTTTCTCTCTGCTGCATTTCCACGATCTGTCCATAGAAGCTGACAACGACACCAGTTGCGATAGCGATGACGAATAGAGAGTAGATTGTCAGCAGGACAGAGCAGAACTTGCCGATAAAGGTGACGGCAACGACATCTCCGAATCCGGCGGTGGAGATGACGGCATAGCAGTACCACAGCGCGGTTCCATAGTGGTTGATATCAGGCTCAGCGGCCTGGATGACAGCAGCCACAAGGAAGAGAAAAGCGACGAAGCCGAGGATGATGTGATCTGCTTTGGTTCGTTTCAATATGACAAACAGTATTCTTAGTTTTTTCATGACAGATACTCCTTATATTATATGGTTTGTAGTGCCAGTGGATTCCGCTGGCACTGTTCATTGCTGACGCATACATTGTACCATAAATGAAAAGGTGTATCTAGGATATAAAATACTTGGGTTTCCGTAGATTTATCCACAGTCTGGACCTTTGGTGCCGAACTGTGTAACCGTCATAGCGGGAAAGTCAAAACCAGCGCATTCTGCAAAGGAAAGAACCATGAAGCCTATCTGTCACCTATCAAAGTACAAATAAAAAGATGTGACTACATTCTTATGTTGAGAGTGCAGTCACATCTTTTTGTTAATATCATTTTTCGCATATTTTAGATTAAGCTATGCCATAAAAAAAGATAACCAGAAATTAAAATAAAAAAACTCAAGTACGGTGAACTTTTTAAGACTTATAATGGTTATATAAGATGTAGAACGTTTTACGATAGGAGAAGTACTATGACTGATAGAGAACTGATGAAAAAAGTTCACGGCGGAGATCGAGAGGCATTGGGCGCAGTGATTGACCGATATTATGCCGATATTTATCGTTTTTGTTTATACATGATTCGTGAAGAGAACGATGCTTATGATCTCACGCAGGAAGTATTTTTAAAATTTATTAAATATAGTATTTCTTATCAGAACAATAATCTGAAAGGATATTTGTTAACAATTGCAAGAAATGTCTGTTTAAGTTATTTTAGAAATAAAAAAATTTCGATTCAACTGTGCGAATTGAAAGGGGCAGAAGATATTCCAGGCGTACGAGATGAATCCCATGATGTCATGGTATCAATCTGGCTCAAAGAGATGCTTGGAAAATTCTCAGAAGAAATAAGAGAGGTAATAATTCTGCGTATATATGAGGAACTGAAGTTCAAGGAAATCGCAAAAATCATGGGGAGTAATATTTCAACAACGAAATCAAGATTTCGATTAGGCGTAAAGTATATGAAAAAAATGATGGAGGACAGCGGATATGGAAACTCGTGATATAAAAAAAATGTTTGAGACAGCAGATGAAGCGTTTCCAATCCAGGAGGAAAAGAAACGGCAGACTTATGAAAAAATGTTAACAGAATTTAGAAAACAGAGAAGCCCTGTTGAAAAAATGAATCATATAATTTTCAATCAACTCTTCTATATGGACCGGTCTGCCCTGTACGCATATGGCACGCTCCTTTGTCTGGAAATTGTGTTGATGACGACACTTCACTATTGGGGGATTGGTGCGAAAGGAATGATGACCTTCTGTATGGTGGCGGCGGGGATCGTAAGCATGGCGGCCATCATTCTGCTTGATAAGCTGTTCTTCGGGGAAATGGCCGAATTGGGAGCAAGCTGTTATTTAAGTACGAAGCAGAGCATAGCCGCTTTTCTGATTACCGTAGAAAGTATCAATCTGGTAATGTTGCTGCTTATCATGCTATACGCGGGGGCTTATTGGAAAATAGCTATATTGCAGACAACAGTCTATATGCTGACACCGTCCCTTTTGTCTAACACGGTGGCATTTGCTGTTTTATCGACAAAAACAGGGAGAAGAAGTTCGTATTCTCTTTTTACATGCGGAATGTTTTTATCGATTGGGTATATGGGGCTTGCGGCTGTCCCGAATATTTTCGGAGCTGCATTCATCGGAATATGGGCCTTGGTGTGTGTGATCCTGGCTGTGTTGCTGGCAGTAGAAATCAGGTGTTTCTTTAGAAAAGTAGAAAAAGGAGAATTGCTATGCATGAACTAGTATTAACGGATGTACTTCAAAAATTTAAAGAAACGGAAGCTGTCAGGGAGTTCAGTTATACATTTTCCAATGGCGTCTATGGCCTGCTCGGAGAAAATGGGGCAGGAAAGACGACACTCCTGCGCTTGATCTGTGGAATCTTGCAGCCGACAGGGGGAACCATTATTTGCGATGGAATGCCGGTATATGAAATGGGAGCAGAATATCGAAGGTTGCTCGGATATTTGCCACAGGAGTTCGGATATTACGAAGATTTTACCGCGCTGCGTTTTCTGAAATATATGGCGGCATTGAAAGGCTTATCGAAGGAATATGCGGAGACAAGGATCAAGGAACTGCTGGAACTGGTGGATTTAGACAGTGTGAAGAACAGGAAGCTGAGAACTTATTCAGGCGGAATGATCCGGCGTGTGGGAATTGCACAGGCTCTTCTGAATGAACCGGAGATCCTGATATTGGACGAGCCCACAGCAGGTCTTGACCCGAAAGAAAGAGTACGATTTCGCAATATTATCAGCGCACTTGGAAAAGAAAGAATTGTGCTTCTTTCGACACATATTGTCTCGGATGTTGAGTACATTGCAGACCATATTTTGATTATGAAAAAAGGAGAACTGATCCAAAAGGGCACGGAGAGCCAGATTATAGAAAAGGCTCATGGCCGTGTATGGAAATGTCTGGTTCCGGAACAGGAGATGCAAAAACTCAATGACAAGTACATTGTGAGCAATCTGCGAAATAGCGGAGCTAATGTGGAACTCCGGATCATATCAGAAAAGCGGCCGACGGAGAATGCGAAACCGGTGGACGTAACACTGGAGGACGCTTATCTATATCATACGCAGATGTCTGGAGGTCGAAAAAATGCGATTATATAAAATGGAACTTTATAAATTGTGCCATAAGAAAATATTTCTGATCGGGCTTGCTGCAATTGCTGCGCTCATGTTTCTGTTTTTCTGGTTCGTGGAGGTCGGAGATGAGCTGGCAGTAGTAGATGGAAAGACGTATTCGGGATATGAAGCGGTTCAGATGAACAGAAAGATAACGAAAGAATTTGCCGGAACCATCACAGATGAGAAAATAGATCAGATTGTGGGAAAATACGGGATCTCCTCAAAGCTTATTGAGAACATGCCGGGATGGAGAGATGGAAATTATCTGAGTGACTTTATCACCAGATACTTTACAGACGGCTCGATGGAGCAGGGGGTACTTCCGACAGAAAGATATTCGTTAGAGGAAAGTGAATTGGGAGATGTATGTGAGCGGCTGCAGGTGACGCCGGCGCTGGAGTACACAAAGGGATGGAAGATCTTTATAGAAATGCTGGGGCTTGGATTTATGATGGGCAGTGTGCTGGTAATATGTAGTGTATCAAGAGTTTTTGCCGGTGAGGAGACAACGAAGATGCTGCCGCTTATATTTACGACAGAGGAAGGCAGAAGAAAAGATATTGCTGCAAAGATTGCGGCATCCATCACATTGACAATCATTATCTTTGCGGCAATCCTATTATTCAATACCCTGCTATGCGGTGTGGTCTTTGGTTTCGATGGATTTGATAATCTTTCGGGAATTGTCCTTTTGAGCTATTTCAGCATGGTGAATCAGCAGCCTTTTTTAAACTATGTAACGATGGTAATTCTATTCGGTATGCAGGGCCTTCTCTCATTATGTGCTGTTACCCTGTGTATATCAGCACAGTGCAAGAGCTCCTTCTCGGCGGTTATAGCTGCTGCTATATGCTGGTGCGTGCCTCTGCTTGTGAGAATGATATTTCGAGGACTTCTCTCAATTGTTATTTTGGCGACGCCGATATTTTTGACTATGAATGGTATGATCGAAGACATATATCCATTTTGGAGGATTGCTGCTGTAATCAGTATGTTTATAGGAGTTGGATGTATGGTCGGAGGGTATAAAAAATATCAAACAAAGAATGCTTAGAAAAGATTTCCGGCGTCTTTTTGTCAGAAGAAATCCTAAAGAAAATAGAAAAAAGAGGATAATATATTGTCTAAAATCAGAAAAAAGGTGTATAATAGCTATTTCTGATTAGATGAGGATGGCTTGGAAGGAGCACCTATGGATGGATTTGTATGGCAGACCGCAGAGGAAATTAATAAAGACCTTGCATCAAGAGTGAAAAAAATTCGTAAAAGACGTAAAATCACACAACAGGAGTTGAGTCAAAGAAGTGGAGTCAGTTATGGTTCCATTAAGCGATTTGAAACGACTGGAAATATTTCTTTACTTGCACTCACAAGAATTTCCATCGCGTTAGATTGTGTGAATGAAATTAAGGAACTATTTGGCACTGTGCCCTATGAGAATTTGGAGGAGGTAATACGTGAAAGGAAACAATGTAAAACAAAACAACGCAAAGCGATTATAAATTAACGATAAACATTAATTTTAATTGACATCCATTGAGAAACTATGATAGAATTTCCATATCAAAGATAGACAAAAACATAGGAAACACTAACTTTCAAAGGCAAGGAGATATCAAAATGGATGAGAATATTTTTACAACAGATGTAGAAGCGAAGCCAAAGAAATCATTTTCCGGAGGATTCAAATTCCTGCTGGGTCTTGGAATTTTTCTGACCGGACTGATGAACTTAGTTGGGATTCAATTTATTGTGTTAGGAGTAATCGAACAAGTATGGCGGGAGATGGGTATGTTTGAATATGTGAGACAAGGAATCTTATATCTCTGTCTTATGTGCTGCTTTGCATTCATGGTTAAGATAGCAGTAAATGAAAGACCTTTTTCCAATCTTTTAGTGCGCTGTGTGCGTATCATAGGGTGCTTAATTACAATATCTGCTTTTCTGTTACCACGTTTATCGGGATATGAGGATTCGGGATTTGTGATCATGCAGTTTGGTTCGTTTACGCTGATTGATGGAAATATGTTAATGTTTGGTACACTTTTACTGATTTTTGCAGGAATTATCAAAGAAGGATTCTCCATGCAAAATGAATTAGATGAAGTATTATAGGTGAAAATATGGCAATTATATTGAGGTTAGATCGGGTGATGGCTGACCGGAAAATGTCACTAAAAGAACTTTCGGAAAAAGTAGGAGTTTCCAATGTGAATTTATCAAAAATAAAGACCGGAAAGATCAGCGCAATTCGGTTTTCTACATTGGAAGCGATTTGTGAAACGTTGGAGTGCCAGCCGGGAGATATTCTGGAGTATCAAGCAGATGAAAAGATACAATATAAAAATTAAGGAAAATAATATTAATGGAAAAATGGAAGAAATCTTTTTATACAATCTGGTGCGGCCAGGCATTTTCGCAGCTATCAAGCTCGATTTTGCAGTTTGCCGTAGTCTGGTATCTGACAGATAAGACTGGATCAGGAATTGTTCTTACAATGGCAATGCTGATGGGGTACTTGCCCCAGGGAATTCTTGGACCGTTTGTGGGAGTGTATATTGACAGGTGGAATCGAAAGGCGATTATGATTGGATCGGACCTTGCCATTGCAGCTGTAAGTCTGATATTGGTATTCGGCGGGGCGGATGGAACCGTTGCTACGTGGATCGTGCTTCTTGTTCTGCTGGCGAGAGCCATTGGCACAGCATTTCACAGTCCCACACTGGATGCGGTTACCCCGCAGCTTGTCCCGGCGAAGGAACTTACGAGATGTGCAGGCTACACGCAGTCATTGCAGGCCATATCCATGATCATAAGTCCGGCAATTGCCGCCATATTGTATGCCAATTGGTCTCTGGGCTGGATTGTGCTTCTGGATGTGGCAGGTGCAGCCATTGCAGCGATTATGGTGATTCCGGTGAAAATTCCAGAGCATAAAGGGATGCAAAAGAAAGAAAATGTGCATGTGATCGGGGAAGCAAAAGAAGGTTTGCGGATTCTAACGCAGAAAAAAGGAATTCTCGGACTGGTCTGTGTCAGTTCTATTTACACGGTTGCCCTGATGCCCGTTAGCGCGCTGTTTCCCCTGATGTGTATGAGCCACTTCGGCGGCACGAGTACACAGGCAAGCATTGTAGAGAGCGTCTTTGCCATAGGATATCTTCTGGGAGCATTAATTCTTGGGCGATGGGGCGGTACCAGGAATAAAATATATACAATCTTCGGTTCCTACATTATTATGGCAGTGACGCTTCTGATCAGTGGGATTCTTCCGCCAAACGGGTATATAATATTCGTACTTATGTCTGGTGTGATGGGATTTGTTGGACCATTCTATTGGGGCATGTTCACGCCGCTTTTGCAGCAGAGTTTTTCAGAGGAATATCTGGGACGCGTGATGTCGATTACCGGAAGTATCCGATTGATTCTTGGACCGACGGCATTGGTAATCTCTGGAATTTGTGCCGACTGGTTTGGGGAGAAAACATGGTTTCTTGTTGCCGGAGTTCTCGTGCTTTTCGCTGCGGGGATTCTGATAGGAGTTCCGGTAATACGAAGGAGCGGAGCAGAGTAAAACTTTGCCCCGCTCCTAACTCGTTTTACCCCAGCTTTAACAATCTCTATCCAACGTTCTAAATTCATTTCCCATTCGCTCCCAATCTGCCTTTTCCACTTTCTCAATTACATATTTTGGACAAATGTCCCGAAGAAAGGAAGCAATTTGTAAAAAATATGTAAAAAAATAACATATGAAAGACAAAAATCCTATACGGAAACAAATAAAAAACATATAATAATATACAAGAAATGGAGCTGAACGAAAGAAAAAATATACAAAACGCACATTTCTAGCGCGCGCAAAAAAGATAACTATAGTTAATATGTCATGAAAGATGAGGCATAGAAAGGAGAATCTCTATGATTCAGACAAATATAATGGATGTGTTGGAGGCTTTGGAGAAAGACAAGAAGATTTACGATATTTTCAAGAACTGTCCTTATGAGATTTTACGTACCATACAGCTTAAACGGTATAAGGCAGGGAAATTTGTCTTGGAACAGGGAGTAGTGCATGACACTTTTTACATTCTTGTAGAGGGCTGTGCTGATATCTATGTTGAATCCGAGCATGGAAAGAAATACTATCTCAATACATACGAGAAAGGCCAGTATATCGGGGAACTGGAAATTTTTGACCGGGTTCCGTATATGAGCCGGATTGAGGCGAAGGGGGAGGTAGTTGTTCTGGAAGTGAGCAGAGAAAATTGTCTGAAATGGATTCGGAGCGATCAGAATTTCAGCGAATATATTTTACATACATTGTGCCGCGGAACCTATCGGACCTACCAGAATATGGGAGACAATTCCCTCTACACACTGAAACAGAGAATCTGCCAGTTTCTGATTGACAATACGGATGATGAAGGACATTTTCATGTGCCACTTCACGCAGAGACGCTCAGTGAGCGAATGGCAGTTACCCCCAGGAGCGTGAACCGGATTTTGAAACAGCTAAAGGACGATGACGTGATAGAGATAAAAAAGACAATGGTGACCATAAAGAACTACGATCAGTTGTTAGAAGAACGAGAAAAATAAGGAACATAAAAAGCAAACACAGTAAGGAGATAAAATCATGAGCAATCATTTACAACCACATATTCGATGCAGCGAGGAAGATATGGCGAACTACGCAATCCTTCCGGGGGACCCACAGCGCGTGGAACGAATCAAAGAATTTTTGACAGACGCAAGAGAAATCGCATTCAACAGAGAGCACAAAAGTGTTGTGGGCTATTACAAGGGAGTCCGTATTATGGCAGTTTCCACCGGTATGGGCGGTGCTTCAACGGGAATCGCCGTAGAAGAGTTACATAACATTGGTGTAAAAGCAATGATTCGAATCGGAAGCTGTGGAGCCCTGCAGACAGGAATCCGCTTAGGGGACCTGATTATTGTAAATGGAGCAGTCCGGGACGAAGGAGCTTCCAAAGCTTATGTTGATGATATTTATCCGGCCGTTCCAAACACCGACCTGCTGAACAAAGTAATCGATGCAGCAAAGGAACAAAAATTCCCTTACCATGTAGGAATCGGAAGAAGTCACGACAGCTTCTACACTGACCGGGAAGATGATATTGACGCATACTGGGCAAAACGCGGTGTACTCGGCGCGGACATGGAGACCGCCGCATTGTTCGTCATCGGAGGACTGCGCGGTGTGAAGACGGCATCAATCCTGAATACAGTCGTAGAATATGAAGGGAATCTTGAGGATGAGATCAATCACTATGTCGATGGAGCAAATGCAGTCAGCGATGGTGAGAAAAAAGAAATTCTGACTGCATTGGAAGCGTTTGTGGCAATGGAACATTCGTCAGAAAATGGAGGAGACAAGTCGTGAAAAAGAAACTTTATAACAGTCCCTGGTCCCTGGAATTCAATACCGCTGCCTTAGTACTGATTCCGGCAGCAGTGGGAATCAACTACCTGGGCAAATTATTTGCAGGAGTATTAAAGCTGCCATTGTGGATGGATTCCATTGGAACTTGTCTCGCGGCCTGTCTTGCAGGTCCGGTTGTGGGAGCAATCTGCGGAGCAATTAACAATATTATCTACGGACTTACCATGTCACCGATTTCCATGGTCTATGCATTTTCACAGGCAGGAATAGGAATTGTGGTTGGCCTGATGGCATATTATGGACGAATGAACAAGATCGGCGGAGCAGTTGCCACCGGTATCCTGGCTGGACTGGCAGCCGTATCCATTTCCACACCGCTGAACATTGCTTTCTGGGGTGGGACAACCGGAAATCTTTGGGGAGATGCGGTGTATGCACTGTCGCTGGCAAAGGACCTTCCGGTGTGGCTGGCTTCCTTACTGGATGAAATTGTGGTAGACCTTCCAGATAAAATCGTGACAGTAATCATTGTCATGGGAATGTACCGCGGAATGCCAAAGAGCCTGCAGTCACTGTATCAAAGCAACGGAAAAATCGAGAGTCTGGATTAGGAGGAGAACCATGAAAAGTATCAGTTTATATGAAGAAAAAAATTCTACTTTGAATCATCTGGATTCAGGCTGCAAGATGCTCTATATGGTGGCAGCAATACTGGTTCCGGCTCTGATTGGAAATAAATGGGCAAATGTGGCGGTAATCATACTGAGTGTGTTCCTGCTGGCCATTTCCAAAGTCCTGAGAAAGACCGTTCCGGTTCTAAGTGTTTCGGGAATTGTAATTTTGACCATTGTAATCATTCAGGGAATGTTCCGTGCCGGAAATACCACCGTGGTATTGCAGCTTGGCCCTGCAGCATTCTATAAGGAAGGACTGCTCTACAGTCTGGGAATTGCCCTGAACGTATTTAATATTCTGCTTGCAATCTGTGTGCTGATTTTTACGACCAAGCCATCGGATATGGTGGAGAACTTTATTGAAAAAGGATTTTCTCCAAGACTTGGCTACGTGTTTATCTCTATTTTCCAGATCATTCCGCAGATGATGGAGACGATGAACACTATTACAGATGCACAGAGAAGCCGTGGAATGGAGACCGAAGGAAGCCTGCTGGTCCGTATTAAGGCATTTCTTCCATTGATTTCACCTGTTGTTATGAGTTCGCTGGTGGATACAAAAGAACGTGCAATTGCATTGGAAGTGCGCGGATTTAACGCAAAGACAAAAAAGACATTTTTAAATGAAAGAAAAGTAACGACGACAGATAAAATCATCAATCTGCTGCTGATCGCAGCGGTGCTCGCATCTGTTGCATGGAGGGTAAAATTATGGCTAGGATAGAAGTGAATCATCTGAAATACCGGTATCCTCATACAGAGAACCTGGCACTGGACGGAGTCAGTTTTCAGATTGAACCGGGAGAATTTATTGGAATCATCGGGAAAAACGGTTCTGGAAAAAGTACACTCTGCCAGGCATTTACAGGGCTCATTCCGAACTTTTACAGAGGAGCCTACGGCGGAAATGTGAAGATTGGAGAGATCAATGTGCGGGACGTGGAAGTGGATGAGTTGTGCCAGAAGGTCGGCATCGTATTTCAGAATCCGTTCAACCAGATCACAGGATCGAAGCTGACCGTATACGATGAGATTGCATTTGGTCTGGAAAATCTGGGTCTTTCAAGAAAAGAAATGATTCGCAGAATTGATGATGCACTGGAGCAGCTTGATATTACAAGGTTTCGTGACCGCAATCCGTTTGACCTGTCCGGCGGGCAGATGCAGAGAATGGCAATCGCAAGTATCATCGCCATGAACCCGGAAATCATCATTCTGGACGAGCCAACCTCCCAGCTTGACCCACAGGGAAGTGAAGAAGTATTCAAGGCAGTGCAGAGATTAAGTCAAAAAGGAATCACCATTATCATGGTAGAGCATAAAATGGAAAAAATAGCTGCTTACAGTGACAGAGTCATGCTGCTGGATGAAGGAAAAATGATAGACTTTGATACACCACAGAAAATCTTTTCCAGAGATGATTTACTGGAGCATGGAGTTCTGCCGCCTGCATTTACGAGAATTGGGCGTGGACTTGACCGGAAAAATGCGGCAACAGGTGAGTATCCGGTAACACTAAAGGAAGCAAAAGAAGCACTGGAGGGAATGGCCGTATGATGGGAAGATTAGAAATCAGGGACCTTCATTTCTCTTATACAGAAAATGAAGAGATATTAAAAGGAATCGATTTGGTGCTTGATCAGCAGTCTACAGCGATTATCGGACAGAACGGTGCGGGAAAAACTACATTTGTTAAGTTATTAAAAGGATTATTACAACCCACTTCCGGTAAAATAGTGTATAATGGAACTGATTTGAGCAGTATGACAGTGGCACAGATTGCAAAGCATATCGGAATGGTATTTCAGAATCCGAATGATCAGATTTTCAAGAATTCAGTCATCGATGAAGTCATGTTCGGACCAATGCAGGTCGGCATGTCGAAGGAAGAGGCGAAGGTTCACGCCATGGATGCACTTGAGATGGTCGGCATGGAGAAAAAATGCAAGGTGAATCCGTATGATCTTGGGCTATCAGAACGCAAACTGATCTCCATTGCAGCTATTCTGGCAATGGATCCGGAAGTTATCATCTTTGATGAGCCCACCATCGCCCAGGATTATGCCGGAAAGAAATGTATCGGCGAAATTGTGGAGCATCTGAGGAATCAGGGAAAGCTGGTGCTTACTATTATCCATGATATGGATTTTGTGGCAGAGCATTTTGACCGCGCCGTAGTATTTGCAAAGGGCGGTGTGCTCCTGGACGGCAATCCGGAAAAGGTATTTTCGAGAGCCGAGATTCTGGAAAAAGCGTTTCTGGAGCAGCCAAATGTGACCAGACTCTGTCATGCACTTGGATATGAAGAGACATTTTTGACGACAGACGATTTTGTGGAATATAAGAAAGGGCAGTAATTATGAAAAAAAGAGTATTCTTGATTGTGTTGGACAGTGCCGGAGTCGGTGAAGCGCCGGACGCAGATCAATTTGGTGATGTGGGTTGTGATACCTTTGGAACCTGCGTAAGAAGCGGAAAGCTTCATGTTCCGAATATGAGCAGGCTGGGACTTTATAATATTGATGGAACATCATTTAGAAAGGAACAAGAGGAGGTCAGCGGGTGTTACGGAAAGCTGCAGGAGCAGTCAGCCGGGAAAGATACCACTGTCGGACACTGGGAGATTGCCGGGATGATTTCCCGTCAGGCGATGCCGACCTATCCCAATGGATTCCCCAAGGAGGTCATCGAAGAGTTCGAGGCGATGACCGGGCGGAAGGCACTCTGCAATCAGGTATATTCAGGGACAGATGTCATCCGGGATTATGGAAAAGAGCAGGTAGAGACCGGAGGTCTGATCGTCTACACTTCGGCGGACAGTGTGTTCCAGATTGCGGCACATGAGGAGGTTGTTCCACTGGAAGAGCTGTATGATATCTGCAGAAAAACAAGAGCCATGCTGCAGGGGGAACATGGAGTGGGACGTGTCATCGCAAGACCGTTTGTGGGAACCTACCCTGACTATATCCGCACGGTGAACCGCCATGACTTTTCACTGGAGCCGCCAAAGGACACCATATTAGATACACTGACGGCGGCAGGACTGGACACCATCGGCGTGGGAAAAATCTATGATATCTTTGCCGGAAAGGGCGTGCAGGAGACCTATGCCAATGAGGGAAATAAGATCAATATGGAGCGGACACTTTCCCTTCTGGAAAAGGATTTCCACGGACTCTGCTTCGTGAATCTGGTAGATTTTGATATGCTTTATGGTCACCGTAATGATATCCCGGGCTATGTAAATGCACTGAATGAGGTAGATGTACAGCTCGGTCAGTTTATGGAGAAAATGGCGCCGGAGGATCTTCTGATCATCACCGCAGACCACGGATGTGACCCTGGCTTTAAGGGGACGGATCACAGCAGAGAGTATATCCCTGTTCTTTGTTACGGCGAGAGCCTGAAAAAGAACGTGAATCTGGGTGTGCGCAGCAGCTATGCAGACATTGCACAGACAGTGATGGAGTATCTTGAAGTGGCTTATGAGGGAGATGGAGATAGTTTTCTTGGAGAGATAGAAAAATAGAAAGAGATCGAAAATTAGAAAACAGATAGAAAAACAAAAGATAGATCGTGAGATTGTATCCCCGGGTTGTGCAAAAGAAGTGAGCGGCCCGGGGATAAATAGTATGAATCATCGCAGAATTGTGCAGATTGTGACAGAATTTCAAGAGAGTGTTATAGAAATTGTGCAGATTATGAAAAAACGCTTGACACCTTGACATTTCCGTGATATATTAAATGAGTATTTGAATGAGATTTAGATTTCACATGTTTTTGTAAGTCATTATTTCGTCATCTGATGCTTTACAAAAATATGTGATTTTTTTATTTTCTAGCAAGTATAAAAAAAATTAGGAGGTATCTTCATGAACAGAGGTACAGTAAAATGGTTTAACGCACAAAAAGGATTTGGATTTATTACAAACGCTGATGGTGGAGAAGATGTATTCGTACACTTTTCAGGAATCGCTGCTGAAGGCTTTAAGTCTTTAGAGGAAAACCAGGAAGTAACATTTGACATCACTGAAGGCAATCGTGGTCCTCAGGCTGTTAACGTTTGTTTAGCATAGTTTGAATATCTAACGAACCAGAGAAGAGAGTCATCGCAGAAATGCGGTGGCTTTTTTTATGTAGTGCGACAGCCACGTTCTGGTCTTGGGAGGACCGCGGAGCGCGGTCGCCCATCTTGTGAAAATCCACTTTTTTAATGCAATAGGGGTGTTTCTCACTTACTTCTGTTTCTCCCCGTCTTTCAGTAACTAATTTGCTAGTTTCTTACCCTCTCGGCGGGGTGTTTCCCACTCATTTCTGTTTCTCCCCGCCGATCCTCTAACCAACATGCCAGATTGATACCCTCCCGGCGGGGTATTTCCCACTTACTTCAGTTTCTCCCCGCCGATCCTCTAACCAACTTGCCAGATTGGTACCCTCCCGGCGGGGTGTTTCTCACTTACTTCAGTTTCTCCCCGCCTTTTCTCTAACCAACATGCCAGATTGATGCCCTTCCGGCGGGGTATTTCCCACTCATTTCTGTTTCTCCCCGCCTTTCAACTAACTAACTTGCCGCTTTTCACCCTCTCTGGCGGGATACTTCTCACTTTTCCCGTCAGGTAGACAGGGAGCATATCAATGAGTGCGACAGCCCCATTACATAAAAACCCTCCGGGGGATGCGCACTACGCACAAATGGAATATGGTCACTGGGGTGACCGCGCTTCGGCGCGAGAGTTTCGCAGGCGAAACTCTATGTTCTTTCTGTGTGAAAATGTTCTGCGGATTTATTCTCTCGAAAAAAAGCAAAGTGATTTCGGATATAGAATGTTAACCTTCAAATGTTAACTTGAATCCATAAAAGGTTGACAAATGAAATGTTAACTGATAAACTGATTAGAGTTAACAACTAGGAGGAGAAGAATATGAAGACAAAAGATATGGTATTAACAGGTATGCTCACGGCGGTACTGGCGGTGCTCTCAATTATCCAGATTCCAATGCCATCCGGTGTGCCGATTACATTACAGACATTTGCAGTGGCTCTCTGCGGGTACGTGCTTGGTAGTAAAAGGGGAACAATTTCCGTGATTTTATATGTATTGATTGGTGCGGTCGGCGTTCCGGTATTTGCCGGAATGACAGGCGGATTTGCAGCGTTGGTTGGTGCCACAGGGGGATTTTTGTTTGGATTTATCCCAATGGCATTTCTCGTAGGACTTGGAGTCAGAAGTAAGCATAAAGTGCTCTCCGTTATCTGGGGAGTTGCAGGACTTGCAGTGTGCCATGTCTTTGGCGTGATTCAGTTTTCTATTGTCACAGGTACTGGACTTGCAGCGTCATTTGCAATGGCATCCGCTCCATATCTCATTAAAGATGTCTTATCGGTGATTGGTGCAGCTGTGGTGGCAGTGGCAGTGAGAAAAGGACTGGCAGGAGCAAATCTGATGAGCAGCGAACAGGCGGCCTAAAAGCAGATTGCGAATATCCGTTTTGACTGAAGAAATTAAGAAGAAATTAAAAAGAAATGAGAAAAATGATATGGATCAAAAGGAAATCAGACTCCGCGGCCATCATCTGATCTGCACTGGATTGTTTGTGGGGGAAGGCTACAGTGATAGATTTTCCGGCAACATGAGCAGGGTGATCAGAACAATGAAAGAAGAAAATCCGGTGGTGGAGCTGGTAAGCAGCCCGGATCATATCTGTCGGGCCTGCCCGAAGCTTGAGGCGCAGCAGGAAGAAGGAAAGTCCTGTAAGCTTGACGAGGTGGCAAAAAAGGATGAATATTTGCTGCATTTACTTGCGTTTAGACCGGGATATAAGGACACATACCGCAATATTATTGGCGCAGTGAAAGACAGAATCACAGAAGAGATTTTTCTGGAATGCTGTGGAAAATGCAGCTGGCTGGAAAAAGGATTGTGCAGTTATGAAAAATATCTGGAGGGATTGAAGTGAATCGTTGGATTCCTTCTAAACAGCCAGGGGGAAATCCCTGAACTCACCCAAACAGACAAATAGAAAGAATAAGAACCGACTCCCAAAAGTTTGATTACACAAAATCTAACGATTGGAAGTCGGTTCTTTCTGTCCGGGGTATTTTATTCTGTTTTTTGATTGTGGAGGAACATTACGATGGATGTTCCAATGATGATGGCATAACCAATAAAGCTGTACACATCCGGCACCTGTCCAAGGATGAAGAAGGAGAGCAGCGTGGCGAAAATAATCTGCGAGTAGTCATAGATTGAAATTTCCCGCCCCGGAGCAAAGGTATAGGCGGCAGTGATCGAAAACTGTCCGCCGGATGCGGCAAGTCCTGCCCCCAGCAGGAAAAGAATCTGCTGCATTGTCATTGGCGTGTAGTGAAAGAGCATATAGGGCAATGTGACCAGGCAGGAAAATGTGGAGAAGCAAAAGACGATAATCGGTCCCTTGACTCCGCGGTTCCCCAGCAGCCGGACAAAAGTGTAGGCGATACCGGCGCCAAGTCCGCCGCAGGCACCGATGATAGCCGGAAGGACACTCATGTTAAATCCCGGCTTGATAACGAACAGACTTCCGATAAATGCAAAGACAACACAAACTCCCTGAAACGGTGTCACCTTTTCCTTTAATATAAAGAAAGAAAAGATGATAACGAAGAACGGAGAAAGCTTATTGAGCATGGATGCATCGGATACCACAAGGTGGTCAACGGCATAAAAATTGCAGAGGATACCAATAGTTCCAAAAGCCGAACGCAGAAACAGCGGGAGCCAGCTTTCCCTTTCCACCTTTAGTGAAATACAATTTCTGCGGATCACAATAAAAGCGAAAATCAAAGCAACAAAATTCCGGAAAAAACTTTTCTGGATGGATGGCAGATCGCCGCTGAGCCGGACGAAGATATTCATCAGCGCAAAGCAGAAAGCGGAACAGATGATTAAAAGGATTCCTTTATTTTTCTTAGACATAGTATAGTACTCCATTTCTGTGAGAGTTTATTTGGTGTAAGTAAATGTTCAAGTTACTACCCTTAAGTATCTAATTATAGCGAAAAACGAGAAAAAAACAAGGACGTCAGTTGACAGTCCGGGGTTTGTACAACAAAAAGTACAGCAGAAAACTGCATTTGTGGTACAATATGGAAAGACAATACCATGTTTTGTGCAGCGAATCGGATTCCCGAAAGCAGCAGGACAACAGAATTCAAATAAAGGAGTATATCAGTTATGTTAAATATAGGAGCACATTTATCATCCTCCAGAGGATTTCTTGCGATGGGAAAAGAGGCAGTGTCCATTGGAGCAAATACATTTCAGTTTTTTACAAGAAATCCAAGAGGGAGCAAGGCGAAGGCCATTGATCCTGCCGATGCCCAGGCATTGGTGGAATATATGAAGGAACATGAATTTGTGAAGATTCTTGCACATGCGCCGTATACGCTGAATCCCTGTTCGGCAAAAGAAGAGACCAGGGAGTTTGCACATTTGACGATGAAGGATGATCTGGAACGCATGGAATATGTACCGGGGAATCTCTACAATTTCCATCCGGGAAGTCATGTAGGGCAGGGCAGTGAAGAAGGTGTGCGGCTCATCACCAAGATGCTGAATGAAATTCTAACCGAAGAACAGACGACGACTGTTTTATTGGAGACAATGTCAGGAAAAGGTACGGAGGTCGGACGGAATTTTGAGGAGCTAAGGAGTATTCTCGATGGCGTAGAACTTACTCATAAGATGGGCGTCTGCCTGGATACCTGCCATGTCTACGATGCAGGGTATGATATCGTGAATCATCTGGACGAAGTGGTGGAAGAGTTTGACCGGGTGGTTGGTCTTGACAGGCTGAAGGCAATTCATATCAATGACAGTAAGAATCCATTTGAGAGCCACAAGGACCGCCATGAAAAGATCGGAGAGGGAAGTATCGGACTGGAGGCAATGACGAGAATCGTCAGCCACCCGAAGCTGCGAAGCCTGCCATTCTTTCTTGAAACCCCCAATGAACTGCCGGGGTACAAAAAAGAAATAGAACTGCTTCGGGCGTGTCAGACACAATAGCTCTACAAAAGATGCTGCGTAAGGATACGAGGGAGGAACTTAAAAACTTAGGATATTCTTTCGTATTTAGACAAAAAATGTTCACAGTTCTATGATAAACTTTAACCTCATCAAGGAAGTAGCAAAGCGGATTGCGAATATCCGTTTTAACTGCACCGACATGTTTACAATACACTGGTGCACTGACAGGAAAGAGGATGCATAAAGTAAAGTTCTATATTTGGAATGTCTCTGATAAACTGCCGCTGAGTGTGAGCCAAGGTATAGGAAAGAGGAGGAGTATTATGTCAAAAATAAATTGCCCGGATTGCGGAAAACGAATAGATATACTGGAGGACGACTGCCCGTTTTGTGGCTTTGATGTCCTTTCGTACTTTGATGATATGGAAGCAGGGGATACCCCGAAGCAGGCTGCCAAAAGAAATGGTGCCAGAGTAAGCCGCCGTCAGGATGACTTTGATGATTATGATGATGACTACTATGACGATGACGACTACGACGATAGTGACTATGATGATGATTATGACGACTACGACGATAGTGACTACGATGATGATTACGACGACTATGACGATAGTGACTATTATGACGACTACGACGATGATGACGAGGGGTATTCCCGCTCAGGAAGACCAAGAACCAGAACAAAGACGAAATATAAAAAGCGTCCGGGAAGCAAAAAAAAGAAAAAAGGAAAAGGACTTCCTGCCGCAAGAAAGAAGAGCCGTACTCTTCCGGGCGGAAGAAGACGCAAAAAAGAGAGAAGCTTCTGGCCGTTAAAACTGGTTATCACACTAATTATTATAGCGGCAATTGCAGCTGCAGGCTTTATCGGCTATCAAAAATACGGAGATACCATAAAGGAAAAGATAAATTATATCATGGATAATTACCGGATTGAAAAGGTGGATGGAAACAAAGATACAACAACCGATACTACCACCAATGGTACAAGTGGCACAGACACAAATACAGATACAAACACAGATACGACAGGTGGCGCGGGCTCTGAAAATACAGATCCCGGTTATGATTCTGGGGCAGATACAAGTACACCGGAGGAACCACCAGTCGATGAACCAGCACCCGATGACGGAGCATCCGGCAGCGGTGCGGATGAAGGGACAACCGGAGAAGGCGCAGAGTGAGTCTCCTGATACTGGAATCCCAGAGACAAGAACAAAGAGTTTCCCTGCGAAATTCGCGCGCCGAAGCGCGGTCACCCCAGTGACCATATTCCATTTGTGCGTAGTGCTGCGCATCCCCCGGAGGGTTTTTATGTAATGGGGCTGTCGCACTCATTGAACTGCTCCCTGTCTACTTGACGGGAAAAGTGAGAAGTATCCCGCCAGAGAGGGTGAAAAGCGGCAAGTTAGTTAGTTGAAAGGCGGGGAGAAACAGAAATGAGTGGGAAACACCCCGCCGGGAGGGTATCAATCTGGCAAGTTGGTTAGAGGAAAGGCGGGGAGAAACTGAAGTAAGTGGGAAATACCCCGCCGGGAGGGTATCAATCTGGCAAGTTGGTTAGAGGAAAGGCGGGGAGAAACTGAAGTAAGTGGGAAATACCCCGCCGGGAGGGTATCAATCTGGCAAGTTAGTTAGTTGAAAGGCGGGGAGAAACTGAAGTGAGTGGGAAACACCCCGCTGGCAGGGCATCAATCTGACAAGTTGGTTAGCGGAACGACGGGGAGAAACACAAGTAAGTGGGAAATACCCCGCCAGGAGGGTAAGAAACTAGCTAATTAGTTACTGAAAGGCGGGAAGAAACAGAAGTGAGTGGGAAACACCCCGCCGAGAGGGTATTAATCTGGCAAGTCGGTTACAGGAAAGACGGGGAGAAACACAAGTAAGTGAGAAACACCCCTATTACATAAAAAAGTGGCTTATGAGTAATGAACGATTTACTCATAAGCCACTTTTAAAATGCGCTGGATGTAATAAAAACACAAAAACAGTCACAAAACAATCACATCATCACCCGCTGCAAAAACCTACAGCAGATGAATTCCGGCTGCTTCCGCTTTCTCGCAGATATCTGCAGGCCAGGTAGAAGACTGCACTTCCCCGATATGTGCCTTGCGCAGATAGAACATACAGATACGAGACTGTCCGATTCCCCCACCGACTGTGTAAGGAAGCTCTCCGGCAAGCAGCGCCTTCTGGAATGGAAGGTTTGCACGCTCTGGGCAGCCTGCGATATCAAGCTGACGTGTCAGCGCCTCTTCATCCACACGGATTCCCATAGAAGACAATTCCAGTGCGATGTCAAGAACCGGATAGTAAACGATGATATCACCGTTGAGTTCCCAGTCATCATAGTCAGGGGCACGTCCGTCATGCCGCTCACCGGATGCAAGCACACCGCCGATCTTCATAATAAAGACAGCACCATTTTCCTTGGCAATCGCGTATTCTCGCTCCTTGGAAGTAAGTGCAGGATACCGATCCTCCAACTCCTGGGAAGTGATAAACGTAATCTCTTCCGGAAGGAAACAGTCTACGTACTGGTAATGGTTTGCGATATATTTCTCTGTGACACGAAGTGCTTCATACACTGATTTTACGATAGAAATCAAAGTGTCGGTGTTGCGGTCCTCCTTGCCGATGATCTTCTCCCAATCCCACTGATCCACATAAATAGAATGGATATTGTCGGTGTCTTCATCCCGGCGGATAGCGCTCATATCAGTGTAAAGCCCCTCGCCAATCTCAAATCCGTAGCGGGCAAGTGCCATACGTTTCCATTTGGCAAGAGAGTGGACAATCTCCATCCGCTGTCCGCGCTGTTCCTTTACGCCGAAGGAAACCGGACGTTCTACACCGTTCAGGTTATCATTCAGTCCGGACTCCGGTGCAACGAAGAGCGGAGCAGACACACGCTGAAGATTCAACTGTGTTGCAAGCTCCCGCTGGAAAAAATCCTTTACTTTTTTGATTGCAATTTCTGTATCTTTGATTCCAAGGGAAGATACGTACCCTTCTGGAATATCAATATGACTCATGGTCTACCTCCTATAATTCACAGTTGTTGACAGTTCTCGGGAATGGCACAACGTCACGGATATTTGACATACCTGTCAGATACATGACGCAGCGCTCAAATCCAAGACCAAATCCGGCGTGTCTTGCACTTCCGTATTTTCTGAGGTCAAGGTAGAACTTGTAGTCATCTGCATTCAAGTTACATTCTTCCATACGCTTTGTCAGAAGCTCTAAGTTATCCTCGCGCTGGCTTCCGCCGATGATCTCGCCGATGCCCGGAACCAGACAGTCCACAGCGGCAACAGTCTTGCCATCTTCGTTCAGCTTCATATAGAAAGCTTTGATTTCCTTTGGATAGTCCGTTACAAAAACAGGACGCTTGTAAACCTGTTCGGTCAGATAACGCTCATGCTCTGTCTGCAGATCACATCCCCAGGATACCTTATAATCAAATTTATCGTTGTTCTTTTCCAGAATCTCAATGGCCTCGGTATAAGTGACTCTTGCAAATTCAGAAGTGGCCACGTGCTTCAAACGGTCGATCAGACCCTTGTCAACAAATTTGTTGAAGAACTCCATCTCTTCCGGAGCGTTCTCCAGCACATAATTGATGATGTACTTCAGCATCGCCTCAGCCAGCATCATGTCATCCTCCAGATCGGCAAATGCAATCTCAGGCTCAATCATCCAGAATTCAGCGGCATGTCTTGTGGTGTTGGAATTCTCAGCGCGGAAGGTCGGTCCGAAGGTGTAAATGTTACGGAACGCCATAGCGTAAGTCTCACCGTTGAGCTGTCCGCTTACAGTCAGGTTCGTCGGTTTGCCGAAGAAATCCTGTGTGAAATCAATGTGCCCGTCCGTGGTGTGCGGAACGTTGTTCAAATCCAGAGTCGTAACCTGGAACATCTCACCCGCTCCCTCCGCATCGCTGGAAGTAATCAGTGGTGTGTGCACATAGACAAAATCACGCTCCATGAAAAAGCTGTGAATCGCATAGGCAATCAGAGAACGCACACGGAAAACTGCCTGGAAGGTATTCGTACGTGGGCGAAGATGAGAAATCGTACGAAGGTACTCAAAAGAGTGACGCTTTTTCTGCAGCGGATAATCCGGTGCAGAGGTCCCCTCAATCTCAATCTTCTCTGCCTGAATCTCAAATGGCTGCTTGGCATTCGGCGTAGCGGTCAGGACACCAGTGACGATAACTGCTGCGCCAACATTTAACTTATTAATCTCCTGGAAATTCTCCAGCTTGTCTGCATACACGATCTGCAGCGGCTCAAAAAATGTTCCGTCAGATACAACTAAAAATCCAAAAGTCTTAGAATCGCGGATGCTGCGAAGCCAACCCCCAACAGTGACTTCCTTCCCAAGATAGGATTCCTGATTCCGAAATAAATCTTTGATGTTCGTTAATTGCATTTCTTTCTACCTCTTTCCAATGTTATGATATGACATACATGCCAATATTTTATCATGTTACGAGGGCAGTGACAAGTGGATTTCCGCTTGAGTTTCCGCAAAATGTAATTTTAAAATAGTTACATCTTTCGAAAGTGCCAATCTGTCAAATTTTCATCTGTGGATAAATCTGCGGAAAACTTAAGAAGTTGATATTATATGGTAAAACTGTTAAAATGTATATATCTTAAAAATTTTGTATCAAAATGGATTGTGAGAAGAATATGAATAGAAAAGAGAGACAAACGAGAAGGAGTAATCGAGGATTTACATTGGTTGAATTACTGATTGTTGTGGCAATCATTGCAGTCCTGGTTGCGGTATCCGTTCCTATGGTTATACATCAATTGGAAAAAGCCAGAAGAGCGGTGTGTGTGAATGATCGTGATACGATGCGTCTGGCAGCGGCAATGGCGACATTGACAGATGACATTGATTGGACAACGTATAGTGATTCTGCGGCAGTCATTGCAAAATTAAAGGAAATGGGTTTGATTGAGGAGTTTGAATGTCAGTCTGGCGGGACAATCTATGCAGAAGAAAATAGTATTAAGGCTGGAAATGTTTCGTTTCGTTGTACCTATCATGATGATGGTGAAAAACCGGGGGATGAGGAAGAAAATTTAACAGGAACAGGTTCTGCTTTGAAAAAACTACAGGATGCATTACAGAAAGCGTGGGAGTCTTCTAATAAGGATAAGGGAAATACGACGTTCTTGCAGGAATTTTTTAAGAAGAATAATTCTGAGGATTATTTGCAAAAAGAGAAAGTTTCGGATGTATTGACGGAAGATCAGATAGAGAAATTAGCAAAAAGCATGAATGAAAAGCAGCCTGGTTATACGGAAACGCAGATAAAGTCAGTCTTACAGAAATATGCAAACAGCGAACTGACGATTGCTCCATATGTACTGACGGATGGGACAATTGTGTATTATTATACGGAAGATGCATCACGTTTTGGAACGGATAAGCAGAACCATTCTACCACAAGTATGATGTATTACAATGGTACATGGTATATGGCCCCTATGGCCGATGCAAACAGATTGAAAACTGATTTTTATCCGGCAAAATTCTTTTCCATGTCACCAAGTGAACTTTTTGAAAAAGAGGGGTGGATAGCTGTTAATTAATATTTTTCAGGAAAAATGAAGTTGTCTTTAAAAATGTAAAAATATAGAGAACAAGACTTGAGTTTCCGCAAAATGTAATTTTAAAATAGTTACATCTTCCGAAAGTGCCAATCTGCCAAATTTTCAAAAGAAAGAGAGCGACAGTCTGCCGGAGATGCCTTTCGCAAGTAACCAATTAGAAAGGATAGCATCAAATCATTGGGGATAGCCCATGGATTTTGATGCTATTTTTAATGAAAAAGTAAGATATCTTAATTTGGGGGGGGATTTCATAAAGGAACGGGAATAATCAAGGGGATGGATAAATCCGCGTAAAATCGGCGAAATGATTGGAAATCGGGTTGCGGCTATAGTCGAAAAAGGGTATAATAAGGCGTATATGAAGTCTCATAAGGCAGTTTGGAAAGACACAACGGAAAGGAGCATTACATATGGGTGCGATTTTTGATAAGTTGAAGGATTATGGAGCAGATGTTGACGGTGCACTGGAACGATTCATTGATGACAAAGAGTTCTACGAGGAATGTGTGCAGATGTTTATGGATGAACCAGGATTTGCGGCGCTTGGAGAAGCAATTGAGGGGAAGGACTACAAGGAGGCGTTTAATCACGCACATACGCTTAAGGGCGTTGCAGGGAATCTCGGACTGACTCCGATGCTGAATGATATTTGTACGATAGTAGAAGCACTTCGCGCGGAGGATTACAGCAATTTGGCTGACCAGTATGCAGATGTGACAACTGCACTTGATACAGTGAAAGGGCTGGTTGCGCAGTCAGCAGAACCGAAAAAAGAATAAGGTATCATTGGTTGTTGAAGCTGCCCACATTTTCGCGGACAGCTTCAATCACACAATAAATAAAAAGAGGATGAGAGGAATTTAGAAGGATGGATAGTGCAATGTTTATTGGAACATGGTGGTCGCTTGTACCGCCGCTACTTGCGATAATACTCGCATTGATTACAAAGGAAGTGTACAGTTCGCTGTTTATAGGGATAGCGGTGGGGGCGCTTCTCTATACCGGTTTTCAGCCGTGGGAGGCGTTCAACGCGCTCTTTACGATCATGAAGGAGAACATGAATCTGAATATTTTGATTTTCCTGGTGCTTCTTGGAATGATCGTTACACTGATGGCGAAGTCCGGAGGCTCTGCAGCGTATGGAGAATGGGCAGGATCCAAGATTAAGACCAAGAGAGCGGCACAGCTTGCAACGACAGGACTGGGGGTCTTGATTTTTATTGATGATTATTTCAACTGTCTGACCGTTGGCTCGGTGATGAGACCAGTGACGGACCGACATCAGGTATCCAGAGCCAAGCTCGCATACATCATCGATGCAACGGCAGCACCGGTGTGTATCATCGCCCCGATTTCCAGCTGGGCGGCGGCAGTCAACTCCTATGTGCCTGCGGATGCGGGAATCACAGGATTCCAACTGTTTCTCCGCACCATACCATATAACCTGTATGCACTTTTGACACTGGCTATGGTTCTGTATATAATTGTGATGCAGTTTGACTTCGGCCTGATGAAAGAACATGAGAAAAATGCGGCAAAAGGAGATCTCTTTACCAGCGGCGGGGAAGAATTTTCCAAGTTGGAAGAGGAAGAAGAGGGCATTGTGAGTGGAAAGGTACGGGATCTTGTGCTTCCGGTACTGCTGCTGATCGTTGCAGCGATTGGGACCATGATCTATACCGGATTTTTAAATGGAGCAACCGGAGTTGTTGATGCTTTTGCCAACTGCGATGCAGAGATCAGTCTGATTTTTGCGACCTTTATGACGATTGTATTTATGATGCTGCTCTATCTGCCAAGAAAAGTGATTACCTTCAAGGAATTCATGGAAGGATTCGTAGAAGGCTTCCGACTGATGATTCCGGCCGTTTCGATTCTGATCTTTGCATGGACATTGAAGGGTGTGGGTGACGCACTGGGAATTGCTGATTTCGTGAGAGCTGTGGTTGGCTCCAATGCTTTTGCGAGCGTGATACTTCCGGCGATCATCTTCCTGATTGCAATCTTCCTTGCATTTTCCACCGGGACAAGCTGGGGAACCTTTGCCATCCTGGTGCCGATTGTCGTTGCGATGTTCGGTGGCGCAGCGAATCTGGAGATGATGATTATCTCCGTATCGGCAGTTCTCGCCGGAGCAGTGTGCGGAGATCATGTATCACCGATTTCTGATACGACGATTATGTCCTCCGCCGGAGCACAGAGTAACCACATCAATCATGTGTCCACACAGATGCAATACGCGGTAGTCGTTGCGGCAGTGTGTGTCGTGGGATATATTATTGCCGGAATTACAAAAATCTGGTGGCTCACACTGGTGCTGAGTCTGGCGCTGCTGCTTGCCGTGCTGACAGTGATGAGGAAAATGCTGGACAAAAAGGAAAATCAGGAATAGAAGCTGAATACCCAGACACAAAGATGATTGAGATATACTCAACATAGTATGAATACACGAATGAGGAGAAAATCAAAGGGACCATGGGAATACGAATAGCGATTTGCGAAAAAGATGTACAGATAAGAGAATACTTAATTGCCAATCTCGAAGAGCTCTCTTTGGATTTGGACTACACTGAGTTTAGTGATGCTTATGATTTGGAAGAGGAGATTGAAGCAGATGATGCTGCCTATGATGTAATCTGCATCAGTGCAACAATCCAGAAAAAAGGAGACGGCATCGACATTGCCAGGAAGATTCGTTCCTACAGCCTGAAGGTTAGTATTATCATCATGGCAGACAGCAAGGACTACTATAAGGAAGCATTTGACATGTTTGCTATGGCGTATTTAATTAAGCCGGTGCAGTACAGGGAGATTGAAAGATGCTTTACCTATTACACGAAAAATAATAGTGCAGACCGGAGAGCTTCCTGGATGGTCAAGAGCAAGGGAGGAACGTGGAAGCGGCTTTTCTGCAGAGACATCCTTTATATAGAAAGTAATAACCGCGAGTTTATTGTACATATGTCTGATGGTGAGGAGATCGAGAGCTATGGCAAATTAGACCAGGTTGTAGAACAGCTTTCTTCGGAGAACCTGATTCGGTGCCATCAGAGCTACATTGTGAATATGTTCTTCACAAGCGAGATGAAAGGGACTTCCTTTGTTATGGGAGACATAACAATCCCAATTTCCAGAAAGTATCAAAAGGCAGTAAAAGATCAGTATTATCAGTATATGTTCGGCCGCATGTAAGAGGCTTTGCCCCAGACGACAGAATTTTTGCTATTTACTGATATGACGAGTAAATTTGCCAAAAAAGACAAAAAAAGTGTCAAATTCAACAAAGCAGCACACAACTCATAAAGTAACCGTTATAATTGCAAGTGTAATCAAGAAAAGCAAAGGAGCGGTGAAGATGAGTTGTTTAAAAAAATATAATGAACCAACCCAGACCGAGGCTCCCGTTTTTCGCCGGGTCTATACATCATATAGACGGGTGAACGAATTATTGAATGAGTTTCATGACGAACTGAAGCTCAAAGGGATTACATTTCGAGTAAAGGGGGAGGAGATAGGAACATGTGTCTTCAGTGATGCACAGACTGTGATGCTTCTGAGAGAAGCACTCAGCATGGCAGCAGAAGCAGTGGCGCGTTGCCGGGGAAGTAGTTCACATTACATTCAAGTGAATAACATGATCATGCAGCACAAACAGTTTTTAAAGATTGTCTATTCCAGTGAGAGTAATCAGGATGTTCGGGATATTCATTATCAGAATATGGAACAGATCTTGTTAAAAAAGGCGGGTTACATCAAGCTTGAGAATGGAGAGAATGAAAACACATTGATGATTGCAATTGACACAGAAAAGTCAAAAAACAGGCAAAAAAAGTGATTCGTGTATGAAAATGACACAAATTGGTTGACAGGAGTCAGTTTTGAACGGTATATTGAAACTGACAGACAAATGAATATGTTGATTTTATCGACATAGATGTTCTCAGATATTTCATTTGGAAAGGTGCAAAGCTGAGGACTAGGAAATGAAGAGAACAAGCAAACAGGAGGAGAAAAACATGATCAAAAACAAATTGAAAACAATGAGAGAGAAAATGAGAAAAAATGAAGGTTTTACATTGGTAGAGCTGATTGTAGTAATTGTAATTATCCTTATTTTAGCAGCAGTATTGGTACCGAATTTATTGAAATATGTTGACAGAGCAAATCAGGCAAATTGTAAAGCGGATGCAGCTACTTTGTTAACACAGATTCAGGCTGATTATGCTAATTCACAGACACCAGATGGAACTGATGTGGAAACTACCTATGGAGGAATCAAAGTTACAAAAGCAGAAGCAACTGTAACAGCAGCTACTGTTAAGGGCGATGATGCAGCAGCAGCCTATTTCGTTAAAGCTGAGGGTAATAGTTATGGAGAGATTACCTCATTTGCATATAATAATGGAAAATATACTGCTGTATGGTCTGGTAATGCATGGGTAGTTAATAAGAACGCAGAATAGTATAACAAACAACAAGGAGGGCCCCATAAATGCAACAATCTTATGAATCCCTCGTATATACCAACAAATACAAAAGGGCGAGGAACATCGCCCTTTTAACCCTTTTAATCTGCATTGTGGTTCTTGCACCGACCCTGTGGATTTGGGATCAGTCTATCCAGGAACGTCAGACTCTGCGTGAGGCGAAGAACATCGTCCTCAACATGAACTATCTCGGTATCGAGTATCTTGGAACAGGAGAGAGTATCTCCGATTACACAAGAAAAAGCGGTATGAGCAGGAACATGGAAGATGAAGTGATAAGCTATTCTGGCGCAGAAGGACAGGCAAACCTAGTATCATGGGATACAAGCAATAATTGCGTTGCCACCATGAATTATCAAAAAGGCAGGTTTCTGATTGCGTATCAGTACGATGCGAAAAATGATGCGGATACTTGGCATGTATATTGGAGACTTCATACATACGATAATGAAGAATGAAAGAGGATTCATTCGGCAACAGCCGTATGGAATCCTTTTTCGTCTTTTACAGATGAAAGCAGAAAATATATTTTCTGTTTTCACCTGTGAGAGAAAAACGGGAAAGAAAAATAGACAACATAGGGGAGAACAAATGACAGAATTATATATATACATGGTATTGTTCGGAGTACTAATATTCTTTGCAGGAAGCTGTATTTTTTCATTTTTGAATGTGATCGTTTACCGCGTTCCGAGACAAATGTCCTTCGTAAAGGGGTTTTCAATCTGCCCGACCTGCGGCCATCAGCTGGGCGCTTTGGATTTAGTTCCAATCTGGAGCTATGTATTTCTGAAAGGAAAGTGCAGATATTGTAAGACTTCGATCGGTTCCAGAGATACCTGGATTGAAGCATTTGGCGGGTGTGCGGCGCTTTTTTGCGCCTGGCAGTACAGGATGAACATTTTGCAAGGTGTGACGGTATTTCTATTCCTTTGCGTGATGACTGTTGTGACATTTATGGATATCGACACCATGGAGATTGCCAATGGCTGTTGGATGTTCACGTTATTACTGGCAATCATGTCTTTCTTTGCATTTCCGGAGATTACGCTGGTACAAAGACTTATCGGGATGATTTGCATCAGTGTACCGATGCTGCTGCTGACGATGCTGGTATCTGGGGCATTTGGCGGCGGAGACATCAAGCTGATGTTTGCCTGCGGTGCCTTCCTTGGATGGAAGCTGACACTGGTCTCTTCGCTGCTTGGAATCCTGTTTGGCGGAATCTATGGAATATATTTACTTGCGGCAAAGAAGAAGGATAAAAAGGAACATTTTGCATTCGGGCCTTTTCTGTGTCTGGGTATGACAATTGGATGGTTTTATGGTATGCAGATATTTGACTGGTATACGGGCTTTCTGATATAATAAGTTATTAAAAGAAAATTTGGGGAGGTAGGCTTACATGGCACAATTTAAGTACACTGCACAAGATTATGAAGGCAAGAAAAAGACAGGTACGATGAATGCTTCGGACGAGGGCGAATTGCAGCAAAAGCTCCATGAGCAGGAACTGTTCCTGGTGTCATCCAAGGAAGTGAATTCAAACAAGGCGAAGAAGCAGTTCAAGTCCAGTGTCCTTGCAGATTTCAGCCGACAGCTGTCTACCCTGGTAGGCGCCGGAGTTACCCTGGTTCGGGCACTTACCATCATCTCCCAGGGCGAATCCATTAAGCCTAAGGAGCGGGTTGTATACGAAGACATGATGCGCCAGATCAAGCAGGGTATTTCCCTTTCCAACGCCATGGAAGCACAGAACGGAGTCTTCCCCACCCTTATGATTTACATGTTCCGCTCAGCAGAGAGCAGCGGTAACATGGAGAAGGTTTCCATGCAGATGGCACTGCTCTATGAAAAAGAGCATAAGCTCAATGGCAAGATTTCCAGCTCCATGACCTATCCGAAGATTTTGACGGTAATGATAATCGGAGTTATTCTGATTTTAACAAAATTTGTCCTTCCGCAGTTTGAAGAGATGTTCTCTTCGATGGAGACACTTCCGCTGCCGACGTTAATTCTCATGGGAATCAGCGATTTTATGCAGAGCTACTGGTATATTGCAATCGCAGCACTTTTGGGAGTGTGGGTTGGCTGGAGAGCGCTGATGAAGCTGGAAAGGTTCCGGCGCGGATGGCACAGAAAACTACTTCATATGCCGCTTATAGGAAAACTGCAGAAGACCATTTGCACCTCCAGGTTTGCAAGGACATTGAGCTCTCTATACACCGCGGGGATTCCACTGGCATCCTGTCTGCAGATTGCAAGAAAGACCGTGGGGAATGATTACATAGATTCACAGTTTGATGAAGTGATTTCATTTGTCCGGGCAGGAAATAACTTAAGCGATGGATTGGATATGGTGGATGGCTTCAACAGAAAATTGTCAGATTCCATCCGGGTTGGAGAGGAAACGGGAAGTCTGGATTCTATGTTGGAATCGTCAGCTGATTCCATGGAATATGATGCAGATATCGCGATCAACAAGATGGTTTCTTATGTTGAACCGGTAATGCTGATTATCATGGGTATCGTTGTAGCGTTTGTTCTGGCAGCGGTATTCAGCGCAATGTATGGTTCTTACGACAGCATTGGCAGCATGTAGCTTAAGAAGGAGGAAGATATGGTTATAGTATATTTATCAAACCGATACATCAGGGTAATTGACGGAGAGTCCTCAGGCGGAAAACTTCATGCGAAGAAATTACTCTACACCGTGGATACACAGGCGTGTATTGTGAACGGAACCATTACGGATGAAGATGCATTTTCGGAGATGATCAGTGAGCTGTGGGAGTCCAACCATCTGGCAAGGAAGAATGTACAGCTTGTGATTGACAGTAATCAGTTTACCACAAAGGTAGTTGAGGCACCGAATTTCAAACCAAAACAGATGCTGGAATTTATCAGCAGGGAATTCAATGATGTGGAACGTATCTCGAATCCGGTGTACGGATGCTTTGAAGTGAAAGAAGATCAGTCCGGAAGTTTGGAAGAGGGAGTGACGGAAGAGACTGATTCCAACAGTAAGAAATCAAAAAAGAAAAAAGCGAAGGCGAAGAATACGAAGACGCAGAAGCTTTTTGCGACGATGGCACCAAAAGATTTTCTTCGCAAGTATATCGATGTTTTTGAAGAGCTTGGTATTGAAGTGGCTGGAATAGACAGCGCCCTTGGGGCGGCACTTAGACTGACAGCACTCAATCCTCATGGCTCCAGGGACACAGGCATTATACAGATGGTCGATGATGTTACACTGACCAGCTTTCTGTTCGTGGACGGGAGATATCAGTACTCCAGCAGAACCCGGCTGTTCTCAGATGCCGGAACTGCGCAGTATGCGGTGGAAATCGCACGAAACGTAAGCAATCTGCTTCAATTTGCAAAGGCTCAGGACTTGGCGCAGAACATACCAAAGGCATTGATCGCAGGACTGGATGAAGATACCTACGCCATTTACAGAGACAGTCTGGAACAGATCAATCCGGACATGTCTGTTGAAGAGATGGATACGGGCAGCTTCATACAGGCGGATCGAGAGCCCGCTGGCAACCAGAAGGTGACCAATTTTGTTATGGCACTGGGCGGTCTTCTTACCACGAATAAGAAGACCGACCTGATGGTACAGATGGCATACGATCCTGAGAAGGCTGCGCAGAAAAAGAAGCGGAATCAGACTCTGGTTCCGTTGATGGGACTGGCGTCAGTGATGCTTTTTGCGGTGGTGATTCTGGCAGGAAGACTGGTTTATTTTTCCATTCAGCAGAAGGAATTAGACGCATATAATAATCGGGCGGACGTTGTGGAGAGCGTAGAAAAATATGACGCGGCGTATCAGCAGATTCAGGTAATGGGAATACTTTCCAACAGCATGACGAATCTAAAGACCGGAGTACTTGCCTACCCGAGAGTAGACAGCACCACGGAAAATGCAATTGCTTCCAGTGCGGCGGGTCTGGTGACGGCACAGCTCAGCGATTATGATGCGACCATTGGAATTGTCAGTCTGGATGTGAAAGCGGACAATGTGGATCGCATTCACCAGTTTATTACAAAATTAAGTGACCAGAGCATTTTTTACTATGTAGATTATACCGGATATTCACAGGACTCTAACGGGACCTGGAATGTGGAGGTAAAGTGTACCATGGCAGCAAGAGAGGGGGAGCAAGATGGAACTGAAGCTGACTGAGAAAGATAAGAAGCTATTGATTGTGCTTGCAGTGATCGTTCTGGTCCTCGGTGTGGGAGTCGGTATCGGCTATCCTCTGCAGACCAAGGGAGATAAATTAGAGAAATCTGTAAATGAGGCAGCGGATATAAAGACAGAGAACGAGCAGAAGATAGCAAATCTTCCCGCGATTGAAAAGAAGCAGCAGGATCTCAATGTGCAGATCGCGGAGATACAGAGCGACTTTTATCCGATGATGAAAAGTATGCAGATTGATCAGATGCTGACCGAGACGGCACTTTCCATTGGACTTAATTTGACAGATCTCAAGATTACCATGCCGGAAAGCGGGACATATACAACACTGACAGATTACAATACGATTCTTTCAGCGCAGGATGCCAAGTCGGCAGACCAGGACGGTGCGGTTTATGATGGCGTCTATACTGCTTTGGCAGATTTATCCATGTCGGGAAGCAGAGAGTCGATTCAGTCGGTGATCGATGCTTTCGCGGCACAGGAACCGAAGCTTCGGATTACGGACATCGCCTGGCAGACCTCGACCCAGTCTGCGGACTATTCAGCGGAAGTGAAGATGGAAATTTATATGTACGAGAGTGCGGAGCCGTATCTTGCAGATCAAGCGGCAGCCGAGGCGGAAGCAGCAGCAGAGGATACTCAGGAGACAGATACAGAAGAAGCGGCCAATTAGGAATACAAAAAAGCTTAAAGGATAAGGGGAACATGCAAGAGGAAAGGCATACATATGGAAAACAATCGGAATCTTAGAATTGGAGATGTGTTAAAAGAATATGGATATGTGACATCGGATCAGATCGGGGATGCGATTGCTTATCAGAAGGAGCATAAGGGAACCCGTATTGGCGGCGCCCTGATTGCCCTTGGATATATTACAGAGCTTCAGATGCTGCAGGCACTTGGCAAACGTCTGGAGCTGCAGGTTGTGGAAATATCAGAGGTAGATATCAAACCGGAGATTGTAGAGAAGATTCCGCGGCCGCTGGCTGAAAAGTATGAGATGCTGGCAGCGATGGAGCAGGATGGTCAGTTGGTCGTGCTTCTGAATGATCCACTGAACTTTTATGGAATTGAAGATGTGAAGCAGCTGACAGGTATGCATCTGAAGCTTTGTCTCTGCGAAAAGCATGATCTGCTGCAGGCGATACAGTATTATTATGCCGAAGTCGGCGCGAAAAAAGCGGCGAAGGTTGCGAACGAGAGCTTCGCAGACGAGGAAGAGAATGATTTTGAAGAAATCGAAGAGGGCGATGATGATACACCGATTATAAATCTGCTCAATCGTCTGATCAACCGGGCATATAACACCAACGCATCGGATATTCATATGGAACCGTTTCATGATAAGACTGTTGTGCGTATGAGAATTGATGGTGCAATTGTAGAGTACGTTACATTACAGAAGAGCCTTCACGCATCTCTGATCGCACGAATTAAGATTCTTGGCGGAATGGATATCGCAGAGCGCAGAATTCCACAGGATGGACATTTTAAAGTGAATATCGAAAAGCAGCCGGTCAATATCCGTGTGTCAGTACTCCCTACGGTGTATGGCGAGAAAGCAGTTTTGAGGCTTCTGGCCAATAATTCACATATTGATTATCCAAGTACTTATGGTATGGAAGAGGAAGATTACCTGAAGGTGCAGAGAATGCTCCGTTCACCTAATGGAATCGTTTATTTTACCGGGCCTACGGGATCCGGTAAGACAACTACACTTTACATGATTCTGGAGGAGATTTCCAAAAGAATGGTAAATATTTCAACGATTGAAGACCCGGTGGAGAAGAATCTCCCCAAGGTGATTCAGACCCAGGTGAACAACCAGGCGGGAATGACATTTGAAGTCGGTCTCCGGGCTCTGCTCCGTCAGGACCCGGATGTTATCATGGTAGGTGAGACCCGTGATGCGGAGACAGCATCCATTTCCATAAGAGCTGCCATAACCGGACATCTTGTGTTTTCTACTTTACATACCAATGATGCGGCCTCTTCGGTGGCCCGCTTGATTGATATGGGAATGCAGCCTTATATGGTGGCCAACTCTCTGGTTGGAATCATTGCCCAGAGACTGATGCGAAAGGTCTGCCCGGAATGCGGGGAAGAGATTGGAGCCACGGTGGAAGAAGCAGAGATGCTGGGATGTGAACCGGGAATCATAATTAAGAAGGCAAAGGGCTGCCCAGTCTACAACTATACTGGTTATCGGGGACGAATTGCAATTCATGAGATTCTACTCATCAATAAAGAAATCAGAAAGATGATTACTGACGGAGCGTCGGCAGAGGAGTTGGCGCAGTACGCGATTCATCATCAGAGTATGAGAACTTTAAAAGAGTGCGCAGTGGACATGGTATTGCAGGGAGTGACGACGATCGAAGAGTTGCTGAAAGTGGCATATTACGCATAATATTTACAGAGCACACTCTGTTTTTGCAAGTTTCAGAGGAGATAAAACACAGAGCACACTCTAATTTAGGAGGCAGAAAGATGGAAATTGACAAGATTATACTAATCGCAAGAGAGTTGAAAGCATCGGACATTCATATGTCAGCAGGTTTGCCGCTTTTGTTTCGTGTACATGGAAGACTTGAGCAGGCACCGATTCAACCGACAGAAGAGGAAATCAATGAGATGCTGTATGACCTGTTGGACGAAAAACAAAAGAGAGAGCTTACAGATGGATACGATATCGACTTTGCAATTGAATCATCGGATGGCTTCCGTCAGAGAGTAAATATTTTCAGGTAGCAGAAGAAGATTGCAGCCACCATCCGTTTGCTGAACAGCTACATTCCCACATTGGAGGAGCTTCATATGCCGGAAAAACTGTATGAACTTTCAGAGGAACCGCGAGGTCTGATTCTGGTGACGGGACCGACAGGGAGTGGTAAGTCCACAACCCTTGCGGCAATGATCGAACACATCAATCAGACAAAGCCGGTACACATCATTACCATTGAGGATCCGGTGGAGTACAAATACGAGGGCAAGCAGGCACTGATTCATCAGCGGGAAGCCGGGGAAGACGTGGTCAGTTTTGCATCGGCTCTCAGGAGCGCGCTGCGTGAAGACCCAGATATCATTCTGGTGGGAGAGATGCGGGATTACGAGACTATTTCTGCAGCGATGACAGCAGCGGAAACGGGACATCTGGTTCTTTCGACGCTCCATACAACCGGGGCGGCCCAGACAATTGACCGTGTTATCGATGCCTGTCCGGAAGGGAGTCAGAGTCAGATTCGGACGCAGCTGTCCGGTGTGTTAAAAGGCGTCATTACCCAGTGCCTGATGCCGACGGCAGATGGCCAGGGGCGGATTGCGGGAACCGAGATTTTGATTGGAACCGATGCGGTAGGAAACCTCATCCGTGAGAGCAAGACGCACCAGATGGGAAGTGTGATGCAGGCGGGGAGCGCGGCAGGAATGCATACTCTGAATATGGACTTATCGAAGCTTGTGGCACAAGGAAGAATCAGCAGAAAGACAGCGTTGGCCTATACCAATGACAAGAGAGATCTGGAGCAGTATCTGTAGGAATACAATGGCAGTTGGCAGAAGCATCAGGGAAAAGAAAATGACAATAAGAAAGTGCAAGTGGACAAGTATGAAAAAGAATATCCTGAAGGAACAGAAGCGAAAACAGAATAATAAAGGATTTACTTTTGTAGAGTTGATTGTAGTGATCACACTGCTTTTAATTCTTGCGGGCGGTCTTGTGTTCGGCATATCGAAATGGGTGGAATGGACCCAGTTCAAACAGCAGAACGAATATGCAAGAGTGCTTTTTACTGCTGCACAGAATCAGTTGTCTGAGTACTCTTCCAGCGGACAGTTAGAAGAACTGCAGACGAACGTAGAAAAGTCAAGAACAATCAATAGCTTTCTTTCCACTTTGAAAGATTCAGAAGGAAAGAAATACGATTTAAACACTGTTTTCCCACAGAGTGTTTCCAAGTCAGAACCCGGCCGCTATCAGGATGAAATCTACAGTATTATTGGTACTGCAGATGATTATAAGGCTTATCAGAAGGGGGAGGCAAGCGAAGAACTGACAGCTATGTATGATATGTTCGTACAGTATCTGTACGACACTTCTATCTTGAATGCAACCATCTGTGTAGAATTTACCGCAGATGATGGTCAGGTATTTGCGGTATTATATAGTAATAAAAATTCTGGTTTTGAGTATAATTCGTCCAACACGAATCGTAGAGGGATTGTCGATATTTCAGACCGTCAGGCAAGCTACCGTAAACCACGTATGACGGGGTACTATGGCGTAGATGAATTGTATAAAGCAACCAGCAGTAAGACAGAGAAGCCGGTACTATCCAGTGTGAAGCTCAATAATGAAGATACACTGAATCTTTCTTTTGCTTTAAGCAAGGTGAAGAGTGCGGCACAAAATATGACCTATGAAATAGACATATACGATAAGACATCAAAGAATCTTGAGCTTATGATTACGCTGGACGGAACAAAGATAAAAAATGAACAGTCAAGACAGGCAATTCCCTGTGAGGTGACCCGGTATGAATATGGTTCTGACGGAAAGAAAACCGGAACAACAAAGATGGGAACATATCATGTTCTGGCGTGGATTGACGGAACAGAGACGATTCGTGTTATTTTAGACGCAGCAGATCTGGATGCAACCAGCAGTCTCTATTATAGTATTTATAAGACTCTGATGAAGGCGTCAACAGGTTCCGACAATACACTGGCGGGAGCGAATATTTCGGAAATGGCAACGTTTAGAAACAGTTATAGCTTCAGACGGTTTGGGGTCAATGTGGAAGATATTTACTGCACAATTCAGGGATCCGGAAAAGACTATAAGACTACAGCAAAGAGACAGAGCAATTCCGAAAATGCATATATGGGCTCGTTTCAGGCGGGAACAGAGAAGGGGAAGACAACAGCAATTTATACCATCAAGAATGCAAGACATCTCTACAACATGCGGTATCTGGAAGACTATACCGATGCACAGAGGACGGAAAAGGAATACGAGGATTTAAAAACAGCGGATAGCGTCACCTATCAGCTTGCCAGTGATGTGAACTGGGTTTCATTTACAGAGTCTGCTCTGTATCGTGGCGGCGAGAAGACGCAGGAGCAAGAATTTCCTTCGCTGAAACAACTGCGTAAAGGAATGAAGTTGGAAAGTGTATCCACGAAGACCTATAAGATTACAAATCTTCGGATTACGGAGAAGGCAAATGCTGCGTCATATGTATATGGAGTGGACGAGAAAAAGGTGAAGATTGAAACGGGTCCGACCGGTCTTTTTGTGACGAACAGTGGTATCATTCAGAAATTAATTTTTGATCAGGTTTCTATTTCAGGAACGGACTCCGTTGGAACGGTATGCGGCCAGAATGCAGGAACACTGAAAAATCTGGAAATTGCAAATTCCAATAATGAAAGTTCAGTGAAAGGAGCCTCCTATGTGGGAGGAATCACCGGACGGCAAAGCGAAAGCGAAAAGAGCGCTCTTTATTCTACGTTGACCAACAGGGCATCTGTTACGGGAACAAAGAATGTGGGCGGCATTATTGGATATGCATCTTCTAAAGAGGCAACAGAGGATATCAAAATTGAATATTGTAATAACTATGGACGCATGAGTCTGAGTGAATCTGTAGAAGCGGATAATCCAGATGCCGGGTACATGGGTGGAATTGCCGGGTATCTGGAATCAGTTGGAAATTATAAGCTTTCCCTTTCAGATTGTAAGAGTTCTCCGCAATATACAGAGGATGAGTTCAAGACAATTTTGTCTTCAAAGGATGAACTGTCTAAAAAGTTAAAAGGAACTTATGTAGGTGGTATCGTTGGATATGTGGATGGTGCTGTGGTCACGAACTGTAATACCAGAAAAGAAAAATCATCTGCCAATGGGTATGTATTTGGATATAGGTATGTAGGTGGAATTGTAGGCGGAAGTACAAATGCCAATCTGAAACTGAAAGGCGGAGAAAACAATGTGAACGAAGCCTTTGTTCTTGCCTATGAGTACGCAGGTGGAATCATAGGCGAGAGCGATACTACGACGACAGTATCTAACTGGCAAAACCGTGGTGTCGTAGCGGCAGAAAGTAAATATGCAGGCGGAATTGCGGGAACCAATAGGGGTAGGTTATTGAATTGTTCCAGTGATGTGGATAATACGTCCCAGGCGAGAATGATCAGAGACTGCGCATTTTTAAAGGGTGATTATGCGGGCGGAATTGCAGGATATAATAATGGAAGTATGACAAATGATGCTTCTACACCGATTGTTGCTTATGTGACGGGACATAATTTTGTAGGCGGAATCGTCGGTTACAATGATGTTGAGGCAGTAGTAGAGAATTACCGGGTAGACGGCGGGTATGTAAATGGAAGTGGCTCCTATGTTGGCGGATACGCGGGATGTAACCGCTCCATTCAATTACTGGAAGACTCCTCCATTGTGTCGAATCCAAACGAAGTGAACGGTGCTTATTGTGTTGGCGGAATCATTGGAGGAAATATTATTCCGACGGCTGAAGATTTTACTACTTATTTTACCGCAGATAACTTCCTTGGGACATTGAATGCAACGGCAATCGCTGGTGGATTTATTGGATACAATCAGGTCATTACAGAGACGAATACAGCGGATGTTCTTGCTGGAATAGAAGCGAATGCAGCAGCGCTCAATGGCTGCCAGAGTATTTCCGAAATTCCGAATGCTATATCATCAATAAATCTGACCAGTGGCACGGGTACAGTTATGTGGATTGATGGACAGGAAGAAAATGTGGCTCAGAGCAGATTTGAGGGAATCACTGCCGGAATCTATGTGGCAGGTGTGATTGGCTATAATCAGGAAGAAACTGGTCTGTACATCAAAAATGTAATTAACAACACGCCGATTACAGCAACTTCTGCGATTACAAATGAAGAAGAGCAGAACAGAAATGACTATAATGGAGAAGCTTTCCAATATTCTTATGCAGGTGGAATTGTCGGCAAGGTGACGCCGAAGATTACACTGGATAATTGCATGAATCAGGGAAATGGTGATGTTGTAACACAAGGAACCTATTTGGGCAGCTTGTGTGAAATCAATGAAGGAACCATCCAAAACTGTAGGGTGTCCAGTATCGGTACGAGCAGCAGAGATTATGTAGGCGGAATCACCGGACTGAATAAAGCCGATGCAACGATAGCAACCACTTCATTTTCAGACAGGACAATTACCGGCCGGAAGTATGTGGGAGGAATTGCTGCAGAGAATTTTGGAACCATTGAGAGTACGCAGACCTTTGAAAATTCTGTTGTAAGCGGCGGCAGCGAGACTGGTGGAATTACTGGTTACAATGGCGGAACAGTTGTGCTTTCCGGAACAAATGCCATTCGTGTCTCAGCATCCGGTGATAATATTGGCGGAGCCATTGGCGTGAATGCCGGAAGCTTAAGTGTCAGCGGCGAAAGTGACAAAGCGGTAATTACCGGGAACATCAGCGGAAACCAGAATGTGGGCGGTTTTATCGGATTGAATCAAGGCGGAGATGTTTCGCGGCTTCAAAATGAAACTGCAGTCACATCTGCAAATGGCGCAGTAGGTGGAATCATTGGTGCAGATAACAGCAGTCCGGCGGCAAAGATTTCTGACTGCGATAATTATGGAATTGTTACGGCGACTCAAAGCGGAAATGCAGGTGGAATTCTTGGAGAAAATCAAGGAACCATAGAGAACTGTTCTGATTACGCACAGGTGAATGCGCCCAATGGCATCAGCGGGGGAATTGCCGGAGTCAACTATAAGGATGGGTTGATTGCGTCCTGCAGCGTAAAACCGACATTGGCACTTTCCTTTACCGGAAAAGAATATGTGGGCGGTATTTCCGGAACAAACGATGGAACTATTGCATCCAGTAGTGTACAGAACATTTCCATCGTCAATCTGGCGAGCAGCAGAAACAGTGCCCTCGGTGGAATTACGGGAACCAACAGTGGAACAATTACTGCATGTAATGTGGGAACAGAACAAAGTAATCTGATCTTGAAATCCAATGCTGCAACCGCATCGGTTGGCGGAGTGGCAGGAAGAAATACCGGAACAATCCAGGGAACAAGTGGTGACTATGCAAAAGTATATGCAAGTATTTCCTTTGCGCTGACGGACATGGCATATTATGGTTATCTGGGAGGAATTGCCGGAACCAATGATGATGGAATGATTCAGTATTATGAATTCAATGGCGAAGTGGAAGGTACTGCAAACAATCCGCAAAATTCACCAGAATACAATCCAAACACGAATTTTGAGACAAACGGTTCTACGATCTATGGATATGGTGGAATTGCAGGCGTGAATGGTGATTCCGGAGAAGAAAGCAGCGGAACTATTTCTGACTGTAAAGTAAATGTGGCTAAAATCACCGGACTTGGCGACGCAAATAATATCGCAAATATTGGCGGCGTGGCCGGAGTCAATGGACTTGGATCCACCATTTCAAACATAACATTTGGTACGGAGGAAAAATATAAAATCTCTAATTCAAGTTCAAATACTACGGCACAGAACGCCAGAGCAGCAGTTTATGTCGGGACTGACAGCAATACGTCGGCTTATGGACATACCGGCGGCGTGGCGGGACTGAACTCCGGAACGATCACTTCCATTGGAACAACAGGTACAAGCACTTCGGAAACTGGGGAATCATCACCGACGTATTCTGCGGAGGTCGATAAGATGAGAGTGATTATAGAAAATAATCGAGGTCATGTAGGCGGCATTATCGGATACAATCGACAGACCGGCAGTATCACAGAGGCTGCAACCGGAAATAAATGGCTGGTATATGCACCGAATAATGCACAGGATAATGGATGCGGCGGTCTCGTTGGATACCAGGCATCAGAAAATGGAGCATCTTACTGCTTCAATAGGGCCACCGTAGTAAAACTTGCAAGTGGTTCTAACGCGGTCGGCGGTCTCATTGGCCGTATGGAGGTTTCCGGCGATGGAAACTGGCTGATAGCGCAGTGTGCAAATTACGGTTCCGTTTATGGAAGCGCACGTGTGGGCGGCATGGTTGGCGTCTGGAAATATTATGGTGGTACCGTTATTGGATATAAGAATTTTGGGGAAATATCAGAAGTTGGTTCAGAAGGAGCCGGTGGAATTGTCGGTATGCTTTACGGTGTAAGTGAGACCCCGGCCAATATTGTGAACTGCGAGAACCATGGGACAATCAACAGCGGAATTGCTGGTGGTATCATGGGACAGGATGCAAGCAATTCTAACGACGTTTATCTGATTATACAGAACTGTGTGAACACTGGTTTGATTAAAGCTGGAAATAAGTCAGCAGGAATCCTTGGCGCCCTGAATAGGAAATCTGTTTCCGGCTCCAAGATTGTGGCGTGTAATAACTACGGATATGGAATAGGAAGTACGGAGCTTTGCGGAATTGTCTCTGCATCTGCGAAAAACATTACAGTGGAGAAGTGCTTCGGACTCGCGGACACAAAATATCCAATTACTACAAGTGCGCATTCAAGTGGCGGAACGAATTATTACCTGATAAATAAAGAGTCGAGAGTGGTGACAAAGCGTTTCACTGATGCTGGGGAGAGTACTGAGGGCGAGCCGGATTCTTTCTATGTGAGAGAGATGACTATGAGTGGTCGGGACGTAATTAATCCCACTAATCTATATTATAGTCTAAGATCTTCAGATACTGACGAAACAAAGGATGGAACTAATACTTGGGGAAGAAACTCCACAAACCCCGGAACGTATACGTATACCTATGTATTTAACCGGAATATTGATTTGGATAAGATTGAGTTGATGTGGGCGTGGGATGGTGGTCGTGAATTGACCTATTCTATCGACTATTCCAGCTATACAGATCCGACCAGTGAGCATGTAGACTGGAAGACCATTGCTTTCCGAGAGGATTCAGAGACAGACACAACAACCGTAGATGGGAAAAAGGTGATACAAATTGGATGCGGGACTGGCGTGAAGGCACATATGATTCGGATTGAGGTAACAAATTGTGTGAACACAAGTAATGCAAATGCAAATATTGCACTACGAAGAATGTGGCTGAACGGAAACATTACAGTCGGAGACCAGACCTATTCATATGATGGGAAAACCGGAATGTACGCGCAGTTTAATGCAGGCGTAAACAGACAAGACACAGGATATGAGGATGCCGGTGCATTACAAAGAGCGTCAGTGTCAAACACGTCCAAGTATACAGGTCTTGCGTATGAAGAGGTTACATATGCGGCTGCAACGGAGCAGACAGATAAGGGAAAAGGAACTGGTGTTAATGTCGATGATTATGATGAGGTACCAGGAACCTTTAAGTTGAATATGGGGGAAAAAGAGAATCCGATTATAGTAGGATTGCCTGGATTTCCTATTGATCCGTTGTCTTATATGGGTACATCAGAAACGAGTGTGAAAACGGATACATCGCTGAAAGCGATGGGAGATACCTCGGACAATCTGAGATATCGGACGTTCCTTGCGGACAATGCATACTTTACAACAGATGCAGAGCTTAATGTTGTAGAATTGGACAAGCCGATTGTTAATGAGCCAGAAGATGTAAAGAACGCATCCTACAAATTCTCATGGAATGAAGTACCGAAAGCTATTTATTACGATTATGAAGCGCAGTATCTGGATGCAGATGGAAAGGTGATTGCGACCAGAAAATATACGGTGTATGGCACCGATGTGACTTTATCCGTTTTATCAATAAACGGAACGGATGTGGCGAAGGTCGTGTTTAAAGTACGTGCCGGGACGGATACAAATGGAAGTGATGGAAATGTACATAAAGTCTGGTCAGCGTATTCGGATGAAAAGAGTTTGGATTTGACCACGAAACCAATTTTACCGACACCGCTATATCATGCGGAGTTAATTGAAGATAACAGTACATTGAAATACCAGGTGATTTTAGATAATCAGGAAGAATATAAGGCATTTATAGAAGAACATAATCTGCAAATGGCCTTAAAAGACATTACAATCGAAGTACTGGTTGGTTCGACAAACATAAGTTTTACTGTGCAAGACGGTGTGTCAAAGAGGTATTTCAATGGAAATGGCAAGAGTAATATCATGTTCTATGCCGGTGCATCTGTCAAGAATAATCTGTGTACTTCGTCAGCCAGACCGGCTCGTGAATCACAGGCACCGAAAAACGAAGACTATCAGACAAATACCGAGATGGAGACAGTCAAGATGACTCCTGACAAGGAAAACGTAGGGTTCCGAGGCTCTACGGAAGATACACTCAGCTATCAAATGACGGTACAATACGCGAGGTTTATTCTATATATGCGTTCGGAATTTGTGGCAACAGATACTCAGCTTGGAGTTCCGGTTGTACTTTCAACTTCTCAGGTAAGGGCTTCCGATACAACAGCAGGTGCAATCCCGGTATCATTAAGTTCACTTCCTGCAAATATATTGTCAGGGACGTATACGAATCTGATGCTGCGAAGCTATCCGGTTATGATGTCGAACAATATTGTGTACATGGGACATACAGTGAATATCAATGGTTTGGTGCAACCGGGAGCAATCGGTCTGACCAAAGAACAATTAAAGAAGCTATATGTTACGGACGATCATCAGGTCTCTTCCAGTGGAACGGATAAATTGATTGAAAAGGGTGCGGATGGCAAGGCAAAATTGGCAGATGGTTATGTCATTGAGCTTGCAGCAGATGGAACCTATACTTTGTATTACAATACATTACTGAAATTCAATAGTGGATATGAGTATCCGTCAGGGAATACAATGAAGAACCAGGTGTTCTATTACTGGCTGACAGAAAAGGATATCCCGAAAAAACAGCCTACCCCGATTATTCATTACAATGATACACAATTAGATGGTAATGATGGCGATGCAAATGCAGACACACTGGTGATTACCTGGGATCAGAACAACAGTCACTATAAAGCAGAGGGAGCGACCTCGACTAATTATAAAATCGGTGCAATCTATGATTATGTTGTGACTGGCAAGACTGCAGATGGAACATCGGTGCAGTTAGATGCAGGAACCTATACAACCAGCGCGGATGCGCAGAACAAATTGACCTACGATACCAGAGAATGGAATTATACAACAATTGTAGTGTCGATTACTCGAAGGGGCGAGGAAAATTCCAATGGGTTCACCACAGTGCTGCCGGTTGGTGAGGAGAAAACGATTACAATGAAACTTCATTTCTCACAGATTACCAGACCGGACGTCTCACTGCATAAAGAAGAGGGAATCGTCCAGAAAAACACATTGGTATATGACGCAGTATGGGGAAATATCCCGGTGGAAGAAAGAAGCGTAGAAGAAGTGACACAACTCTCCGGATATGAGGTGGGTGTACGCCGCTCAGCGAATGACACTGGAGCAAGGCAGACCTTTAAGGATAGTCAATCCTATGCTGAGGCGAGGGATAAGGCGAACACCTTATACAGTGGCAAAGAAAATGTGACGAAAACGGAAGGAACGAATCAGACAACTTATGTCTGGGCGGAATCCGGTTCCGGCTATACCGTAACAAAGACCATGGTCCTTTCTTACCAGGAGGATGCACAGAATAACAGCTATACTTTGGAAAAGAGTCTGACGGAGAGCTGGGTGTTTGCAGCAGCGCCGGAAGATATCACAACCAATACATCTATTTCCAGAATACTTGATCTAAATGACTACGAACGTGGCGAAGATATTGATATTTCAGTGAGAGCACTTGCTAATAAGAGTGAGGACAAAGAACAGGATAAGTCGTACATTTATCGCGACAGTATTACCGGAGTTGTCCGTGAACTGACATTGCCAAGTCGTCTGGACGTACCGAATGTTGCAGAGCTGGTATCTGTTCCAGAATACGCAGAGGACAAATCAGTAACCACACAAGAGTATGCTCAGGGACTGGAATTTAGCTTTAAACCAGAGACAGAAAGCGGCGTGCTTCAAGGTAAGTATGAAATCGCAGCTGCAGTTTATGATAGTAAAGAGGATGACACGAAAGATAAAATAGCAAATTCAGGTGATGCCGTGGATGAAAGCGGAGAGACAGGATATTGGAACAGTGGAGCAGTTGAGACCCTTCTTTCAAAGAGTACAGAGACAGCCATGAATGGCAATCTGATCCAGGCAACATATAATCTTGCACTGACGAATCAGGACTATGCCGGAAAATGGTTAAAGATAGCGATGCGAAGCATTTCCGAGAGTAAAGTAAGTTCTACATGGTCAGATGAGGATGATACGACAGAGGCTACGGTCAATTACAAATGGATTCAGATTCCAAGAATTCAGGTTGATACACCACAGATTACGACAGGAAGTAAGACTCTTTACTATTTGGACGGAAAATGGAAAGGTAATCCGAATTTGGATGGGCCGGAAACAGTCGATGATCTGGGAGTGACTCAGACAAGCTTGTCTTTTGATATGGTTGCACATGCAGACCAATACCAGATGGAACTCATACGTTCTACAAAAGCAGACGCTGAAATGAACACTGAGAAAAATTTTGTGGTTCAATATGCCGATTGGATTTATATGGAAAAAACGCTTGATGGAGGCTACGACATATTCTATACTTCATCGGATCCAGGTTTTGATCCGACACCATACTGGGCAGATAAAGCAATACATCCGGAGTATCCGGATTGCGCGCAGAATGCCAATGCGGTCTATCTTGGCAAAATTCAAAACGAGAATGACTTTATTCAGCTTCCATACCAGGAAGAAGCAAGAGAAACGGCGCTGGATTCTTCGCCGAAGGTAAATGTAGTGTCCTATATTCAGCGGAGCGCAGCAGGGTTTCGTCTTGTACTGCCGGATGCAGAAGTAGTTGGAGAGTATGTGGACAGCAATTTCTTATTTACTTCGCAGATGGCAGTCCGGGCAAATATTGCAGATGCAAATCTTCCGAGATACGCAGCATCAGAGATAAACAACTGGTATCGTAATAGCGAAGGCACAACAAATACACAGATCATCAGTGATTTTGAAACAGCAGAGGAACTAAATGGCCTGACATATGCGATTGATCCGTCTGAAAAGAAAGAGACTGCTTATGAAATCAGTACAACATCATCCTATCGTCTGGTTTATGATATTAAGGTAATAGATGAGTATGGCAATGTAGTGTCTGACCGATACATCAGTTCTTATGGTAGTGGTGACACAAGCGTAGAAAATATAGCGTTATTACCGGATGATATTTATGCCCAGTATCAAGGAAAGACAATGCAAATCAGGGCAGCAGCAATTATAAAGGTCACTACAGATGCAGATGGAACAACACATGGGGCACTGAGCAAGTGGTCAGAGTGGATTACATTCGACGATCCGCTGCCAGAGCTTAGCATAAGTCAACCGACCATTTCAGAACAAGCAAGTTCATTATCAGGCACAGATGCAGAAGGAACTACGAAGGTGGTGGCTGCCACAACATTTACCTGGAGTCAGCAGATCAAGGCGGCATCCTATATCCTTTTGATTGGAAATGATTCTTATGATACAGCGAATTATGTGGAGGGAGTTGTTCCTAAACTAAACAGTATGACAATCAATACAACCATTACCGTAACTCCGACTCTGGAGATTACAAAAGCTGGAGATACCGCTACGTATTCGCTTACAGTTCCAGATGGTGCGGAGAACGTGAAGGTTCAGGCAGTTCCACGAAATGCCAATTACACAGCAGAAGAGGCAGTTATAATGGAGCAGCAACGATACAGCAATGGTGATGCAGAGAATAGCAACGCAGGAAACAGCAGTGCAGGAAACAGCAGTGCAGAAAACGGCGATGCAGAAAACAGCAGTGCAGAAAACGGAGATGCAGAAAACAGCGATGCAGAAAACAGCAATGCAGTAAAAAGCAATGCAGAGAAGAGCAATGCAGAAAACGGCGATGCAGAAAACGGTAATGCAGAGAAGAGCAATGCAGAAAACAGCAACACAATAAAAACAAAGTAA
>JAQVCP010000163.1 GCA_028689735.1 Hespellia sp.
GTAAGCGATGAATAACCTACCGTTCCAAAAGCTCCTTCTTTTGTGAAATAATAGAGACAATCAGGAGAGGCTCTGTTCATATCGGTTCCCGATAAGCTACTTTGTATTCGTTCACTACATCTCTGCGAATCAAGTACTTGACTTCTCCGAGTAACTGAAGGAGAAAACAGCAATGAATGACAAAGTACGTAATACCAGAAGAACAGAACAGGAATGGATGGATCTGATCCATGAATGCCGTACCAGTGGTCTTGGAGACAAGGACTGGTGTGAACAACATGACATCCCAATCAGCACCTTCTATACCAAAATAACCAGACTCCGCAAAAAAGCCTGTGACATTCCGGCTGCGAATCACCGCGCTGTCAGAGAGACCCAGCAGGTAGTCCCACTCCGGATCGTAGATGAAGCACCTGAAATATATAAAGATGAAGTGACAGCTGCAAGTGGAGCATCTTCGGCAGTGGTCATAAAAATCAATGGTTACAGTATTGAAATCTCCAACCAGGCAGCAAGAGATACCATTCTTAATACACTATCCGTGCTGCAGCAGCTGTGTTAGGCGATTTATCCGGAGTTGCCAAGATCTATATCATCACAGGCCGCACTGATATGAGACGCAGTATAGATGGTCTCATGGCGATCATCCGGGATACCTATGAAATGGATCCTTATGCGAATGCACTCTTCCTCTTCTGCGGGAGAAAGAAAAATACACTGAAAGCCTTACATTTTGATAAGGATGGGTTTGTCTTATATCTCAAAAGACTTGATAATGGCCGCTTCCAATGGCCAAAAGATGCTTCTGAAGTACGCCCGCTCAGCCGGCAGGAATTCCGCTGGCTCATGGAAGGATTAGCTGTCGAGCAGCCGGGAGCAATCAAACCCGTCATCCAGAAAAAAGACTTTTAGTTTGTGCAGAATGGAGAAAATAAAAAAGTTGAAAACAGGCAGAATTGTCATTCCCTGCAGGTTATCCACACACATACATTTATACCCGGAGTTGTTCGTGTATGAGTGTGGACCACTGAAAACGAATGTGCATAACTTTGCCTAAAGTGCTGAAAAACAGTCGTTTTCACATGCTTTTTATCCATTATCCGCTTCGTCAAAATGACGACAGCATAAAATGGCACATTTGCCATTATCCCGATCATTCTTTATAGTGGAAGAAGAATGAATGATGGGAGGGCAAAGGCAGTATGGATGAAACAAGCATCATGGAACAGCAGATGAAGCTGTTGCAGACCGTAATTGAGCAACAGCAGTCCTATATCCAGTCGCAGAATGCCCTTGTTGCTGAAAAGGATGCCCGTATGGTGGAGAAGGACGAAACCATCGCCCAACTGCGTAAACTGGTCGATGACCTTCAATCCCTGAAAACAAACCTTGAGGAAACACTCCGTGAACTGCGCAGGCAGCTTTTTGGTACTGTTTCCGAAAAAATCATTGCTAAGCAGACTGAGGAGGAAGAAGCACAGCCTTCCTCAGAAAAAAACGTAATCAGGGTAAAGGAACATACCCGAGAGCGAAAGCCCAAAGCAAAACGTGAGGATCTTTACGCAAATCTTCCCGTTAGAGACGTTAAAATACCACTTACAGATGAGCAGCGCCGCTGTGAATACTGCAACAGTGAAATGGTAACCATGACTTACACTCCTGTCCGTGAAGAAATCCGGATTACACCTGCAAAAGTAGAACGGATCCGACTGATGCAGGAGGTTACCATCTGTCCGGAATGTAAAAAGGATGGAGACGGCACCTTTGTAAAAGCAGAGGTCTATCCGGCATTGCTGCCTCACAGCCCGGCATCAGCGTCATCGGTTGCGTATGTCATCTTTGATAAATGTTTTATGGGTCTTCCTTACTACAGACAGGAAGCCGGTATGGCAGAGCTTGGTTTTAAACTGCCCAGGGAAACCATGGCGAACTGGTTCATTTACTGTGCAGAGCATTATTTTTACCCCATCTATGAAAGGATGCATGAGTATTTGATCAAACGTGATCTCTTACATGCAGATGAGACTACATGTCAGGTGCTGCGGGAAGAGGGGAAAAGTGCTGAATCCACTTCCTATATGTGGATCTATCTGACCGGAAGTGACGGCCTCCCACCCATCATCCTTTATGATTATGCCCAGGGACGTGCCGGGAACTATGCAAAGGATTTCCTGGAGGGATTTGCCGGTCTCCTGCAGTGCGACGGATACCAGGGATACAACAAAGTGGCTGATGTCATCCTGGTCTGCTGTCTGGCTCACTGCCGCAGGAAGTTTTACGAAGCAATTCCTGCAGGGCGCAGAAAAAGTTTAAAACTGCTGGATATCAACTCCGAAGAATGGCTTGATGACCCCGATATTCCGGAGCTGTCAGGACTGGAACAGATGATTCCTGCAGAGGTTGGTCTTTCTTACTGCAATAAACTTTTCTACATTGAAAAGACGCTGAAAGAGCTTCCTGCAGATGAAAGAAAAGCAAAACGTGAAGAGTTGGAGACACCTGTATGGAATGGTTTCTGGAAATGGATCGTTACCATCAATCCACTGGGTGGGAGCAAGCTACAAAAAGCGGTGAACTATGCCCTGAATCACCGTGAGACACTATGTAATTATATGAAGGACGGACGATGCGAAATATCTAACAATGTTGCTGAACGCCGGGCGAAAAGCTATGCCATTGGCCGTAAGGCATTCCTGTTCCATACGTCGGTCGCAGGGGCAAATGCCAGTGCAGTCATGTACAGCATGATCGAAACGGCAAAAGCAAACAACCTGAACGTGTTCCAGTATCTCTACATGGTACTACTTTATATGCCGGACTACAAAAATGAGCCCGAAGGTATAGAACAGCTGCTTCCATGGAGTGATTTCATAAAGGAGCATTGCACAGGATTAATCGATGTTGAAAATATCACAGCGGAAAAGCATGAACCACTGCCGATTTAGG
>JAQVCP010000084.1 GCA_028689735.1 Hespellia sp.
AACTAATGAACTTTTCTAAGGACTTCATCATGAAAAGAATTCTCCGTAAACCGCTCTTCCTATTCTCTCTTTTCCTTATTGCTGTTCTCTCCATTCTTTATTACCATGAAAATGACAGCAGGCTGCTCTCTGTCTCCAGCACAGTAAACGGCCGGGAACTCCCAATCTATTGTGTGCAGACCGATGAGAAAAAGGTGGCTCTTAGTTTCGATGCTGCCTGTGCTGATTGTAACTTGCGGAAGAAAACAACATCTGCTAAACCAACTGTAATCATTTTACGAGTTATGCAAGATGGTATGCGCAAACAGTACCCTGCTATTTTTGATTGAATAGTAAAAGAGAAAAAGGTATAATGTGGATATAAAAAGTCGAATTGAATTTGTAGGTGTAATATTATTTATATTTGGCGACGAAACAACAATATAATCGATATGGAGACAATGAATGAGAGATTTTAAAAATCCCTGGAGTGTGTACAGTCCGGCGCTGGTAAGCATGGGAGTGCTATATATATTTGCATTTGTGCTCAAACTAAACGTAATGCAAATTATTATTGGTGCTATAGCCATAGGGCTTATTCTATTTGGCAACATTTTTTTATGGTGTGTTGTTTATCCAGAGTGGTTCGCAAGGAAAACAAAACTCTGCATGGATAACTATCAGCAAACCTACGATTCAGATACTTATTCTAAGGAGATCGCCCATTTGGAAAAGTTTGCTTTTTCTAAAGCTTGCAAAAATATCCTTGTGGTTAGCAAATGGGGGATTTTATATAAGGAAAACAGGTTGCAGGAATGTTTAGAACTACTTTCCGAATACGAACCAAAAGCAAAAAGCAAAGAAGAAAAGCTGTTTGTTTTAAACAAAAAAATACTATGCTATCAAAAAATGAATGATACTTACAAAACAACTGAACTGGAAAGAGAACTACAAAGTTTTAATGATAAACATGGAGGTGGGGCTGGAAACGAGGACAAGCCCCTACTTGCAACAGCATACGAAAGCAAACAGGCGATGTTCCGATGGCTGATGGCAACACTGGTGTCCTTTTTGTTAATTATTGTAGTGGTATGTCTTGAACTTTATGATGGACTTATAGTTTTATTTTTGTTTATTGGCGTGATGAACTTTCTGGTTTCTTTAGCATGGATAATCAGATGGCTAATTCTTCGTGCAAAGGAAAGTAAACATCAATGAGATGAAAAGAGAATCGCAAAGCAGGAATTAAAACTGGGAAATGCAAGAAAGTTGTGGAGGTGAGAAAAATAACTTTTCACATTCCAACTGGCAGGAGAATTCATTATGAATAAAAAATATTATTTGTTCTATGAGAAAAATGATTTTAGGACATTTTTTGAGACGTTGTGTGAAAAATGCTCATTTTTGGAAAAAACTTTTTTAAGTTTTCTTTGTGGATTTGCTTTTTTTATTTTTATTCTATTCGCAGTGATAACTATTTTAGCGACAGATAAGTTGTATGCATGTTTATTGTTGAGCATCGTTTGGCTCTTTCTTTTTCCGGGATTACTTTTATGCTCATGTTGGGTTGAAAAGTCTTTCTGGGTCATGCCGTGTGATACCTATGTTTTAAGGCATGGAGATTGTTTGGTGAGCCAAAAAACATCTTATGACGAAGTGAAATATATCGTAGTGGGAAATACAGAACCGGCTATTGTTCCACGACGGACTTCTTCAAAGTGGTATCATCAAAAATATGGAGATTATATCAATGCTTTTAGTGAAAAACAAAAAATACTTTTTACAATGCGTTATTCTGAGAGTGTAACAAAAATATTGTTGGATAAGTGTATTCACGCCGAGAGGTTAGATGGCGAACAATATGTGATGATGTGCAGGGAAGAGACTCGTACAAGCGAAGAAATACAAAGAGCAGAACAAAAAATAGTAGCGCAGTATCAAGGTCATGTATAAAAATGTTGTAGAGAGTGGAGAACTGAAATACCATTTGTAGCAAAGGAAACATTCTTTTACGTTGGATATAAATGGTATAGAATATATAACAAAACAGAAGCCAGCACTGAAAAAGTGCAATGGCTTCTGTTTTTTAATCTTTATTTCGCCTGACACGCAGGACAGATACCTTCAAAAACATTGCGGTGCCTTGCGATTTTAAAGCCAGTGGCAGCAGCTACTTCGCTGTCCAGTTCCGGATGATAGGAAAGCGGCGCATCACAGACGCTGCCGCATTTGGTGCACAACAGATGGTAATGAAGATCCGGGCGGGCATCGTAGCGGTCGGCGGTGGGAACCTTCACATGAAGGATTTCCCCCGTCTCGGACAGCAGATTCAGATTCCGGTAAATGGTTCCCCGGCTGATCTTTTCATCCATCATTCGCACGTCCAGATAAATGTCATCTGCGCTGGGATGATCACAGCGCGCTCTGACCGCATCCAGAACCAGTTGACGCTGTCTGGTATTTCTTAGTTGTCGCATAACGTCATCTCCATTTCCCTGGAAATACAGTTTCTGATAGATAAAGCAATATTATTTTTACATGTCACTGGAAAGTGTGGCCTGAATCAATTCCGCATTGCTTAATTGAGACAGTTTAATCATCTTATCCACATCCAGACCGGCAGCCTTCGCAAAACGTTTGCCATATTCCGGGTCAGCCAGATAGCAGTGTGCAGCGTGGCGATATTTGATGTTTGGTGTGACAGAAGCAATATTGTCAGCGGTATTCTGAATGAGAATCTCTTTCTTGTCCTCAGTCATAACACGCCACAGATCGCCGCCTGCCCGGAAGCAGTCATCGGTCGGATCATCCTTTGGATCATAGCGGTACATGGCACCTTCCAGATCCAGCGGTGGTTCCATAACATCCGGCTGTGCGGTCCAGGCACCCATACTGTTCGGCGTATAAGCCGGTGCGCCGCCATAGTTTCCGTCCACGCGCATAGCGCCGTCACGGTGATACTCATTTACCTCTGTTTTCGCCTGGTTTACAGGAATCAGATTGTGATTCACGCCCAGACGGTAACGCTGTGCATCGCCATAAGCAAAAAGTCTGCCCTGAAGGAAACGGTCAGGACTGAAGCCGATGCCCGGAACTACATGTGCCGGTGAGAAAGCAGCCTGTTCAACTTCCGCAAAATAATTCTCCGGATTGCGGTTTAATTCTAACTCTCCTACTTCCATGAGCGGATATTCTGCATGGCGCCAGATTTTGGTAATATCAAATGGATTTTCATAATGGTTTTTTGCCTGTTCTTCTGTCATAATCTGTACGTACATGGTCCATTTTGGGAAATCTCCCTTTTCAATAGCACTATAGAGATCTGCACCATGATACTCACGGTCCATGGCGTTGATGGTGTCCGCCTCTTCGTTGGACAGGTTCTTGATGCCCTGCTGGGTCTTGAGGTGGAACTTGCACCATACACGTTCGTTCTTCTCATTATAGAAGGAGAAGGTATGCTCCCCGAAAAAATGCATATTCCGGAAGGATGCGGGGATGCCACGGTCACTCATGACCACGGTAATCTGATGGAAACATTCCGGCAGGAGTGTCCAGAAATCCCAGTTGTTCTGCGCACTGCGCCGCCCGGTCCGGGGATCCCGTTTTACAGCACGGTTCAGGTCTGAGAAATTATGTACATCACGGATAAAGAAGGTCGGCGTGTTGTTGCCAACCAGATCCCAGTTGCCCTCTTCTGTATAGAACTTTGTGGCTACACCGCGGATATCCCGCTCACAATCAGCGGCACCGCGCTCACCGGCTACCGTAGAGAAGCGGATAAAGACATCTGTTTTTGCGCCAGGCTGAAGAACCTTGGCTTTTGTGTATTTTGAGATGTCGTGGGTCACGGTAAATTGTCCGTAAGCCCCCCAGCCTTTGGCGTGCATACGACGCTCCGGGATAACTTCGCGGTTAAAATGTGCCATTTTCTCCATGAGCCAGACATCCTGCATAACAACAGGACCTCTTGGACCGGCGGTGATAGCGTTTTCATTATCGGGTACAGGTGCACCAACTTCGTTGGTCAGTTTTTTGTAATCGTTCATAGGAATCTCCTTTCGTTGGATTTACAGTGACAGACACATGACCAGCATCCAGACATAAACGCAAGTCTTGGGCAGCATCAACATGCCGATTTTAGGGTTTTTATTGGCCCAAAGGACTACGGGGAGGTAGAAGGCGAAGCTAAGTAGTATCGCCAGCCACATCCAGCCGAGACCAGTCATATCAAATTTGTGAAGCAAAAAAAGCAGGGAAGTCTCAATGCCCATAAGGAAAAAGGGAATGTTGCGGTAAATGCCCCAGCTTACAGGGGGATATCGGTCCAGCCATTTATTCTGGGGACTAAAACAGAGTGCAATGCGGACAGCAGCCAGCAGGTATATCAGGCAGGTCCACACCTGTGAGGGTGCGGCGGGTAACAGCATCACCCCAATGTGCCATAGAAGCAGATAATAGATCGTCATGGTAATAGAAGTAATCTGCTTGCCACGTCCAAGGGCAGTATTCAAAGATTCGCTCTCACCGCCTGCAATGGTACGAATCCGTGGGATTAAATGAAAAGAGTCTCCCCCCGCCAGCACAAGGGCCATGATTCCGGCCAGTATGCGGGCATTCGTATGCCCAGGCATAAAAAGCAGGATACAGCCAATTACAACTGCGATACATAAATACAGAATATCAAAAACCATTTCTACTGTTCCGAATACACGTTTCAAAGCGTGGTCCCCCTTTTGTCTTATAATAATCCCTAAAATAATAATAGTACTTTGTACTAATAATAGAACAATTGTCTGAAAATGTCAACCATAATTGTAAAAAGTCAGAAAATAATCATTCCGACCTATAGCAATAAATCAAAAAAGAATTCAATGGCTGCAGCCAATTTACTTGAGGTAGTTGGAGTAGAATTCAAAAGACAATTTAGTTTGGAAACTTATAAGGAATTCTTTTTAAAACAAGATATAAAAGTTTTAGAATATAAGGTGGTTCAGGGGCGAATGCCCTGTGCATTTGCAATAATAGAAAATCTAAAAGAGGATTAGGAACCTGTCTTGGCTGAGAGGAAATCAGAATATAACCCTCTGGTGCATTGGCTTTAATATCAACTCCGCTTATAGTAATCTCATTGAATAATGGATAAGCCCTGGCTAATATATTGAAAGCAAAGAGCGAATAAGCAAGGAGGGCGCACCATTATAAAAGAAAATAAAGCAGATACTTATATTGTCGAAAGAGAATTTTTGTCACAATACAGCACACAAGAGTTGCTTTGTCACATAGTCCGTTTCCACTTAAAAACAGAGGAAAAAGAGAATGGAAAAGTGTCAAAAGAGCCTGTGCCATGGAGGATATTTGAATAGAAAATAATATGTTCAACACTGCTTTATACATTCGATTATCAAGGGAGGATGGCGACAAAGAAGAAAGTGACAGTATTGGGAATCAGAGGAAAATGCTCACTGAATACGTCAAGAAACATGAGGAAATGATGTTACATGATACTTATGTGGATGATGGTTACAGTGGTACAAATTTCAATCGACCAGCTTTTAAACGCATGATTGAAGATGTGGAAGACGGAACTGTAAATTGTATAATCGTTAAGGACTTATCCCGTTTTGGTAGAGATTACATTGATACAGGACGGTATCTGGAACGGTATTTCCCAGATAACGATGTTCGCTTTATCGCTGTGACAGACAACATAGACAGTTTTAAACACAGCTATGATATGCTCCTGCCGATTAAGAATGTTTTTAATGAACAGTATGCGAGAGATATTTCTAAAAAAGTACAATCTTCATTTAAAGTAAAGCAGACAGCAGGAGAATTTGTGGGAGCATTTACCTCATATGGCTACAAGCGTTCAACAGCAGATAGACATAAACTGGTTATTGATGAGTACCCGGCAAGAATTGTTCGCAGAATATTTCAATTATATATTAGCGGGTGTGGGAAGCTTCGGATTGCACATATTCTGAATGAAGAAAATGTGCTTTGTCCATCAGAATACAAAAAAGTGAATGGAGAAAATTACTCGAACTGCAACCGATTGGAAAAGACCTCTTATTGGACGTATTCAACAATAAACAATGTTTTGAAAAATCAAATGTACATTGGAAATATGGTGCAGGGGAAAACAAAACGCCGTATGAAAGGAAACGCAAAGCCTGTCAGTCCCGACAAATGGATTGTTGTCAAGAACACCCATGAAGCAATTATTGATGAAGCGATATGGAAGAAATCACAAATGCTTTTAACGAAACGCACTCGGAATCTTGATTTAAATAATAATATGAGTATCTTTGCAGGATATTTAGTGTGTGGGGACTGCGGCAGAGCGTTGGCAAAGAAATATTCTTTCTATGCCGGCACAAAAAAATACCGTTACGAATGTGGGACTTATACCCGTTCGGGCAGAGCCTATTGTACTCCTCATTCTATTTCTCACGCAGTACTGGAACAAATTATTTTGGAGGATTTGAAAGTGATTATCCAGAATGCAGAAAATCTTAGAGAGCTTATAGCCAGTCAGGCAAAGCAAATCAGTACATCAAAGCAGATGTCAGATTCAGAAATTGCAAAGTTGAATGAGGAGCTTCTTTCCGTACAGAGAAAGAAAAAACGTATCTATCAAGATTATAGTGAGGATATGCTGACAAAATCAGAATATGCTGCCTATCGACAAGACTATCTGGACAAAGAAAAACTACTGACGACTAAGATTGATGTACTATCTGAAAAGAAGCAGGAAGACCCCGATATTGATATTTTTCAAAATCCATGGATAGAGCGTTTACTCTCCATGAACAGCGTGGAACATCTTGACCGAGACATTGTGATAGAGATGATTCATAAAATCATTGTATATGAAAATCATAGAATCAAAATCATTTACAACTTCTCGGAAGAATTAGACACACTTTTTACTTTGAGCCATGAAGCGTGCAGCCAATGATTCGGCTGATCATTCTATAGGTTGCGATACAATGTGGCATCCTGTATCATGGGATGAAATATTCCGCAATTAACAGTCTGGGTGGGGAAATGAAGACACTTCACAAATCTTGTCTATTCTGAAAAAGCACAATGTGCGAGTTACTTTTTTTATGACCGGAGGATGGGTATCCGACTATCCGGAAGATGTGAAGGCAATCGCTGCCGCCGGGCATGACCTTGGTAATCACAGCGAGAACCATAAGAACATGAGTCAGTTATCTTCAGCAGAACAGACGGCGGAAATCATGAAGGTTCATGAAAAAGTAAAAGAATTGACCGGAAAAGAAATGAATTTATTTCGTCCGCCATATGGTGATTACTCTGATTCTGTTATCCGTACGGCAACTGAATGCGGATACTATTCGATTCAATGGGATTGTGACAGCCTGGACTGGAAAGACTATGGTGTTGATTCTATCATTGATACCGTATTGAATAACAAACATCTTGGAAACGGTTCCATTATACTTATGCATAATGGGGCCAAATATACCGCCCAGGCACTCGACGCTGTCATCAATGGACTACAGGAGAAGGGCTATGAACTTGTTCCCATTTCCGAGCTGATTCTCAAAGATCACTATCACATGGATGTAACCGGAAGACAAATTCCTGACTAGATACCAACACATTCACTGTCCTCGAAGCAGACTCCAAATGCCTGCTTTACTGCTCCAATTGTCTGCTTTACTGCTAAATGAGTACAGATTTTTCATATTTTATGGTAAGATATAAATAGATTATTTTATAACAAATTACATTCGACGAAGGAGGCAGCTTACTATGAAAATTGGAATTCTTTCAGATACTCACGGAACGATTCCACGCAAATTTTTAAATGAAATGAAGTCCTGCGATTACTTAATTCATGCCGGAGACATCGGGACTGAAAAATGCTGCAACATTTTGAAATCCCTGGAAATCCCCATTTACATGATTCGTGGAAATTGTGATCTGGGACAGTGGGCATCTTACCTACCAGAAACTTTGTCATTTCATATAGATGGCATAAGTTTCTATTTACTGCATAATTTGTCAAACCTTTCCTATCTCTATGAAGAACCTGATATAATTATATTTGGTCACACACATCAGCCTGCTTCTTACGAAAGTCGAGGAAGGCTCTATCTGAATCCTGGCAGCGCCGGCAGGGGGCGCACTGCCGGAAACTCCATGGCAATTCTGACTATCGAAAACCAAAAACCTGCCTGCCGATTTTTAACCGCATAAAAGAAGCCCCCATCTATTTCCAATACGGGAAACATCTGGAAATAGCTGGGGGCTACATTTTTATATGGATAAATTTGACTCCAGAATACTCATTCCGAGATTCTTTCTGTCTTAAGGATATGCAACAGCAAAGCTTCACAGCCTTCTTTGATGTCGTCATAAGTCAGTCCAAACTTCCCCGAATACCAGGGATCAGAAATGTCTCTGGGCCTGCTGACAAAGTCCAGCAATCGATGTACTTTGCATTCCGGATCTGTTCCAAGAATCCGCATCATATTGGTGATGTTGCGCTTTTCCATTCCAATGAGATAATCGTATTTTTTATAGTCCGAACGCTCCAGACGAATCGCACATTTCGCTGATACGGTGATTCCATGCTTCGCCAGTTCACTCCTGGCAGGAGGATATACTGGGTTGCCGATTTCCTCCATGCTGGTCGCGGCGGAGGCGATGTGGAACTGGTTGGTGAGTCCTCTTTTTTGTATCATATCTTTCATGATGAACTCGGCCATCGGGCTTCTGCAGATGTTGCCGTGGCAGATGAATAACACTCGTATCATAATTTTTTTACTCCTAATTTATCTTGTTTTATCTCAGTTTATCTAGGTTCTATGCGGGTTCCCGCGATTTTCACACTCTATCACGATTTTGCTGTATCTCGGCTTTTCCTGGCTTAATTCGGCATGTTTCGGACATCAAATGGTCTAAAATATGGTCTAAAACAGCTCATTTTTCTCAGTTTAGACCACTGCCAATTTCACCTGTTTTCTGGCTGACAGTTAGTATTTTTCCATGGCTGAATTTTCTGTTTTTTGCCTGATGTTTAGACGTTTTTTTAGACCACTCATCCTTGCAATCCCTTATAAACACTGGCTTATCCGCATGTCCAAGAAATTGTCCTTTATACCAGTCTTTACACAGCCACAAAAAAATCTTGACGTTTTTTCATTTCTTCAAATATGCCCTAGTTAGCAACCACCAGTTCAACTGGTGGTTTATTATTAGCCCTCCAAAGGGCTATTGTTACTGCTCGCCCCGAAGGGCGGTATCGCAAGCGTTCTTACTGGTCCGCTATAAAGCGGTACCTTTAGAATCTTCTTTTCTTGATTCTTCTGCCTGCTCTTTAGTATATTTTTGTACTGCTTCATCGGTGATATTACCTATTGTCTCTACATAATATCCTCTTGCCCAAAACGCTTTATCCCATTTGCTCTGTAATTCCGGATGCCTATCATATATCATAAGTGTACTTTTCCCTTTTAAGTACCCCATAAAGCTTGAGATACTTTCTTTCGGGGGAATTGCTACACTCAGATGCACATGATCCACACATACAGCTCTTGTTGTTACATCGGCATGTAGCCAACTTGCCACTGATAAAATAACTTCGGATTGGATAACGCTATACGATTTAGCAGAATTAGAGCTCTACCAAATCTTCGTTTAACCTTTTTCCTACTGTGCATTAACCATCTAACAAGTTTCTGATTCACAAAATTTATTCCTTTTTGAAAAGCTTCACTTTTTTGTAAATTTACAAAAATAATTCATCCATCCTCTGATAATTGGATTTAGTACCTGCGACAACATCACAATATCTGTTGTTCTCACTTTTCTTATTGTATCCTTAATCTTCTTACGAAATGTACACGCAGAATCAATACTAACTGCTGGAGTAAATCCCATAACATAAATCCCCTGTTTGCTTTTGACTAATCTTGGTCTAAAGCAATAACCAAGAAATACAAATGACGTTTCAACATCCTTTGGCACAGGTTCACTATTTCTTCTACAGAACACTATTTTACTTTTGTCTGGATGTATAAGTAAACCATTCCGCTTCATTTGTCCCTTTAACATGTCCAAAACAAACTCTGCCTGTTTTCTTGTTGTGCAATGTATTATTCCATCGTCAGCATACCTTTCCCATGGACAATTTGAAAATTTCTCTACCATCCATTTATCAAATACATAGTGCATAAACAGATTTGCCAATACCGGACTTATAACTCCACCCTGCGGTGTTCCAGCGTTTTGCTCTTTAAGTATGTTATTCGGCATAAGAATTGGTGCTTTTAAACATCTTTCTATGTAGAGAAGTATCCATTTATCCTTGCAATGTAACTCTAACATTTCCATTAACTTCTTATGATTGATGTTGTCAAACAGTCCCACTATATCAAACTCGATAACCCACTTCATTTTAAAACATCTGTTTCTTGCTGTTTCTATTGCATCTAATGCTGATTTGTTCGGTCGATATCCATAAGAATCTGATAAAAATAATGGCTCTACAAGTGGTTCTAATCTATTCCTTATTACCATTTGTGCCACTCAGTCTTCAATTGTCGGAATCCCCAACAGTCTCTTCTTTCCATTCTTCTTAGGAATTTCGACACCACGTACTGGCTTTGGAAAATAACATCCCGATGACATTCTGTTCCATAATACATAAAGTTTATTCTTCCAGTTTGCATCAAATTCTTCCAGTTCTATTCCATCGATTCCACCAGCACCTTTGTTTGCCTTTATCGCTTTGTATGCGTTTAGGACTTCGTTTTGTGAAATTTGAAATGTTTTCCCTTCTTTCATGGAATCCTCCCATCTTTGGTTGTTTCATTTCAGAAGTTATAACAACAGAATCCCTTCGCTCCATTTTCATTACAAAAACTTCTTCACTACTACGAATTCTTCCGCACCTGAGATACTCATTCCTACTTTCATTCTCGCATATGTGTTAGCTTGAATTTTTCGGTTTCCATAGTATCACAGGATTCTCCTGTTCCTTTTATGAGCCTGTATCATGCTCCTGTAACCTCAACACCGACAGCCACCCATACAGTAAACAGGTATCTTATGGACTTATCCCAGCGACCACACAATTCTCTGGTTTTGACTGCACTTGTAAGCATTAACGATGCTTCATCAGTTCTTCACTTTCGTTCAGCTTCATGATACTCAACTGACAACTTTTATGTTGCCTTTTCCACATACGCTCAATACCATAGCTTTTGACTACAGCACCTATGGGTGTTTTGCAATCAATTCCTGCAAACCGATTGCGGAAGACCTACTTCCATCTCATAAAAAGCATTGCTTTTCAGTTACTATTTTATTTCCAGTATCCTATAGCATTCAGGACACACTATGTGATATGCTTCTATTGTCCATTTGGACCACCTCCTATGTTTGAGTTTGGCTTGCGATACCATTCTCATTGTAACATAGGAGGCTTTTTATTATCATCCTCACCGCTTCTGCTTATTCCATTCTCCCCAGCATAGCTGGGGGATTAGGATTTTCATTCATCAAAAGATTAAATACAATCAATCCGAAAAACATTCCTGCTTGAGTGGTGTTTCTTCCACAAGCATAATATAAAGGTTCATAAACTGTATCTGTCCAATCATGACCCGGTATCCATCCTGCAGTATTTATATCACTCTTATTTATTTGCGTATTGATTTCATCAATAACAGCTGAAAAATCAGCATCTGATATATGCACTCTCCAATTATCATAATCTTTTTTGTGTGGTAGCTTATCAACATATTTTCCCGAATCAATGGAATATAGCATATTCTCACTCTCCTAAGTTCTAATATAAATCTGACGATTTCCCCGCTTCGCTCCCAACTGTGCCAAACCAGTTTCTAACATAGTTGGCTTAAAGGCCTTTCCGATTTTGTTTCTTACTGTGTGATCTATATATGTCCAATATTCTGGCAACATATCTCTAACCTCAAATTCTTCGCCTGTCGGAATGCCTTTTACAATTTCAACTAAAATGCCAATCATCTTATCTTTAATCCATTCAGCAACATTACCCTTTCGTATGCAATTCAAAAGCAATCGAATGTCTGTCGTTTCCGGCTGTCGTGATGATAAAGTGAAGCGGATTCTGACGTGCATCTGAGGAACCTTTTGTAAGCACGTCATATAACTGGCGATTCGGCTGTGTATGAATTTCATCAAACACAAGTCCCGACACAGAAAATCCGTGCTTACCACCAACTTCTGCTGATAATACCTGGTAGTATCCAGCATTGCCATAATTGACAATACGCTTTGTAGCTGTCATCAGCTTTGAACGTTTCATCAATGCCGGTGACATTTCCACCATCTGTCTGGCAACATCAAATACAATGGATGCCTGCTGCCTGTCCGCAGCCGCACCATAAACTTCCGCTGATGGTTCATTGTCTGCATATAAGAGATACAATGCAATCGCTGCAGCTAATTCCGACTTACCGACCTTCTTGCAAATTTCGACAAAAGCCGTGCGAAACTGACGATTTCCGTCAGGCTTCACGATTCCAAAAATGTCCCGTATCAGCTGTTCCTGCCAGGGTAACAGCCAGAATCTCTTTCCTGACCACTTTCCCTTGGTATGGCAAAGATTCTCGACGAAGTGAACTGCTCTGTCGGCTTTTGCCTTATCATAGTGAGAAGTCGGAAGCATAAACCTGGATGGCTTATACCTCTTAAGCTTTGGATAATCCTTCGGCCTTGTCTCCTGAGCCATTATGAATCACCCCCAAGCAATGCCTCCATCTCATCCTCGGATTCCTTACCTTTAGTACTGCCTGCCACAATCCTTGATCTGGCAGATGGTGTCAGACCAAACTCTGATGCCGCCTGCATCATCAGTTTCTGATTGGTATTGGCAATGCCAACCCAAGGAGTCTGCTGCTGATATCCTTTATCCGTCTCAAAAGTAGAACCTTCAGAATCAATATGTTCCTGGGCTTCCTTCCATCTGGCATAGGACTGACAGTAAGCAGCAAATGCAGCTCTGTCCACTTCCGTGAGCACGCCCATCTGATCCATCACTGCTGCCAGACGTTCCCACTCGATCTTCGCTTCTGGTAATAGCCACTCTGGGCAGGTAGGAATACCTTGGCCCGGAATTGGTTCTTTCTTGTTCATTTTTCGTTTTCCTGGATTACCTTCCAACGTTTTCAACGCTGTAGGTTTTGGCTTTCTTCCTGCCATTGAAATCCCTCCTCTCCTATTTTCTGCATAACAAAAGCCTTGAAGAATCTCTTCTCAAGGCTTTATATAACATTTATTCTTTTATATATTGTAAGTCTCCATTCTTAAGTAACTGAAACTTTTCATCATAGATATCATCTAATACCTGCATAATTGGAATTCTTATTCGCTGATGTCCCGCT
>JAQVCP010000085.1 GCA_028689735.1 Hespellia sp.
CTCCTATTTTCATTCATTGAATCTTCTTCCTTATATTGCATTCCATCCCCAGTAAAGCGGGCACTCAATCTTCCGCAATCACACAGTTTTTACCGGATTCCTTCGCGCGGTATAATCGCTTATCCGCCCGCTTAATCAGCTGATCCGAAGTAAAGTCAGGAAACTCCAACAGGCTCACACATCCTGCACTGATGCCAAATTCAATTTGCTGATTTTCCTCCAGCGACTCTGCACGAATAATTCGAATCACCTCCGCAATCCTTTTCTTAAATACGTCCGCATCAATATTACAGCACACAACCAGAAATTCATCGCCGCCATAACGCGCAACGAAATCGCCTTTGCTCATTGCAAAGTTTGACTGCAGCAGCTTTGCAATAAGCTTGATAACCCGGTCTCCCATCAAATGTCCATGGGTGTCGTTGACACTTTTCAGACCATCGATATCAATCATCGCAAGCCCGAGGTTCGAGTGATTCCGAAGAGAATGACGAATAAAATTATCCAAATACTTATTGATATGCCGTCTGTTATAGACGCCCGTAAGTTCGTCGGATTCCAACTGATGGTTGAGTTCATCTAGTTTTGTAAAGAGCAGATTCTGCTCAAATATATTATCCACATACACGTCATCCAGTTTTGAGACCATCTCAATGACCAGTTCTCTTCCCTCAGCCTCCACGTACTGGGAAATAACAAAGAACAATCCCTCTGATGAATATTCCAGCTTATTGTACCGGGTCTTTCCCCTAAGGGCACGCAGAGAAATACAGTTGTTGCACCTCTCCTGTTTTCCCCAGACTGAATAACACCCCTTCGTATCACAGTCCGAATTACAGACCGCTCCGCATACTGTAGTGTTCTCCGAGTCCACCAGCCGGACAAGGTCGAAATATTTTCGAAGTCTCTCCAATTCTCTCTGTACTGTCTCCCAGTTGCTGGTCTGTGCCAGTGTGGCTGCACATTGTTCCAGCTTCGCAATCTTTTCCACCAGATTTTTTTCCGACTCCAGCTGCTGCTGATGAAAATTAGCCATGACATTTCTTACGCGGCGCCGGACAATCTCGATATTATAAGGCTTTGAAACAAAATCATCCGCATCCATCTCAAGTGCCCGGAATTCGCTCTCGTAATCTCCCTGCGAGGTGATAATGACCGGGATCTTTTTTGTCCGCTCATCCGACCGAATCCTGTCCAGTGTCTGAAATCCATCCATAACCGGCATCAACAGATCCAGCATCACAATATCTACTTTTTCAAATTCCTTTTGCAGATATTCCCAAGCGAGCTTTCCATTCTCTTTTTCCACAATAGCATATTGATCCTCAAACGCAGCTCCCAGCCGGGCACGGTTCAGTTCAATATCATCCACGATTAACATCACACGCTTATCACGATTCAGCTGTGCTGTCGGCTTCTTACTTCGCTGTCCAGCTTCCGGACTACTGGTGCAATACATCTCTGACACCTCAGACTTCTGCAGCAGTGACATAAAATCTTCCTTTGTCATGGGCTTTGCAAAATAATAACCTTGCACATAATTACAGTCCATATTTCTGAGAGAAGTAATTTGTTCCTGTGTCTCTACTCCTTCTGCGACCACAGCAAGATCCAACCATTTTGCCAGACTGATTACAAAGCTGAGTATTCCTTTTCCGGAGGCATTCTCAGATTCATTTTTGATGAAGCGCATATCCAGCTTCAGAATATCAATTGGAATCTCCGCCAGCATATTCAGGGAAGAGTAGCCACTTCCGAAGTCATCCATCTCAATGATAAACCCAAGATTACGAAGTTCTTTTACCACTTCGAGAATCTGCTCCGGGTTTTCCGTATAAGCTGATTCTGTAATCTCCAGATGCAGATAGCGAATTGGAATCTGGTATTTGGAAATCAGGCCCGTCAGCACTTCCAGTAAATCCGAACTGTACAGATCGGCACGCGATACATTTACCGAGACTGCCACCAAGGTAAGACCTTTATCCATTCTCTCCCTGATGTCCATGCATGTCTGTTCCCACACATAGTGATCCAGCCTGGTAATAAATCCATTTTTTTCAAACAATGGGATAAATTCACCTGGCGACATAAATCCCTTTACGGGATTCACCCAGCGAACCAGCGCTTCTGCACCAGCAATCGTCTCTCTGGTCAGCTCGTACTTCGGTTGATAATAGACGTGAAACTCACCCGCTTCCAGTGCCTGCTGCATCGTATCTGTAATAAAGCGCTCATCCAGCAGCTTCTGGCGGATCTTGTCATCATAAAATGCAAACAGCCGGTCAAACTGTCCTTTGATTTCCTCCGTTGCAAGCTGCGCCCTGTCGCACATTGCTGATACCGGCAGTTTTATATCGTGAATCCGGTAAATCCCATACCGTACCTTAATCGGTATCTGAATCGGGAACTCATTAAACTTGTCTGACCACCCCTGGAACATCTCATTCGTGTACTCTTCAATATGCGGTAGCACGATATAAAAAACATCGGCATCAAAATGGCCGCAGACTGCAAATTCTCCGCATATGTCCTGAATCACTCCCGCTACATAGCGCAGAATCTCGTCCCCCTTTAAGATACCAAAAGTATCATTGATCAATTTGAAACGTTCAATATCCAGGCAGATTAAATCGTACCTTTTTTCCGGATTTTCTTCCAGTATATCCTTCACTTTTTTTGCAAAGAACTGCTTATTATACAATCCTGTCAGCTCATCGCGCTCTACTTCATTGATCAGTGCTGCTGTTTCACGCAGCTTTATCGTATTCGCAAGACGATGGCGGATAATATCCGCTTTGTACGGTTTTGAAATAAAATCCTGTGCCCCCAGTGACAACGCCTTGATTTCGGCCTCATCCCCCTCAATCTTTGAGGACACAATAACCGGTATCTTCGACAATACCAGATTGTCTTTCAGTTCAGCAAGGACCTCATAACCATCCATCTTTGGCATGACAATGTCCAGCAGTACAGCTGATATCTTCACCGCATTTTCCTTGAGAATTTCCATGCATTCCTCACCGTCACAAGCATAGAGGACTTCGTACGTTTCCGATAAAATTTTTCCAAGAATCCGCCGATTAATCACCTGGTCATCAACAACCAGTACTGTATATCGCTTCACGTCACTACCTCCCATTCTCCCCGGACTATCACATATTCTCTACGATATGCTTTTCTCCCCATTCGTCACCTCTATATCCATCTCAATACATTCTTATTATAGAGTGTACTACCTTTTTCGACATATTTCAACAGCTTACATCTATACATGTTGGAAACAATATCCTGTATACCTGACTTCTTGGCGCATAACTTGACAGCAAGTATCTAGTTTACATTTGGACAGCGACTCTTGTATTCTTCACGAACGACACAATCAGGCAGATGCTCAGAGGACTTTCTCATATAACAAAAAGGAACATGCTCCCATTCGAGTCATGCTCCTTTTTAAAATCACTCTTCAATCATTCTTTCTCAAATAAACCTTATTCCACTTTTGGCAGTCCTGCAAATCCAGGTGCAAGATCCTCATCTGTCGGAATATAATCAACCATCTTGCCATCGTGGAAGCTCTCATATGCATACATATCAAAGTACCCTGTTCCAGTCAGACCAAAGACAATTGTCTTCTCTTCGCCTGTCTCTTTACATTTCTTCGCCTCATCAAGTGCAGCCTTGATTGCATGGCTGCTCTCCGGTGCAGGAAGAATTCCTTCTACTCTTGCGAACTCTTCCGCTGCCTTGAATACTTCTGTCTGCTCTACGGAACGCGCTTCCATCAAACCATCAGCATAAAGCTGGGATAAAATAGAACTCATTCCATGGTATCTCAGTCCACCTGCATGATTGGCTGAAGGAATAAATCCACTTCCAAGGGTGTACATTTTAGCCAATGGGCAGACCATTCCTGTATCACAGAAATCATATGCGTATTTTCCTCTGGTCAGGCTCGGGCAGGAGGCAGGCTCTACCGCGATAAACCGATAATCAGCTTCGCCTCTGAGCTTCTCTCCCATAAACGGAGAAATCAGACCGCCTAAGTTGGAGCCACCACCTGCACAGCCGATGATGATATCCGGTTTGATATTATATTTGTCCAGTGCTGCTTTCGTCTCAAGTCCAATGATCGACTGATGGAGTAATACCTGATTCAGCACGCTTCCCAGCACATAGCGGTAACCTTCGTGTGTCGTTGCCTGTTCAACCGCTTCTGAAATCGCACAGCCAAGACTTCCGGAAGTTCCTGGATGTTCTGCCAGAATCTTCTTGCCAACCTCAGTATTCATCGATGGAGAAGGTGTTACCTTCGCTCCATAAGTTCTCATTACTTCACGACGAAACGGCTTCTGTTCGTAAGAACACTTCACCATGTACACCTGGCAGTCAAGGTCAAAATAAGAACAAGCCATGGAAAGTGCAGTTCCCCACTGTCCGGCTCCCGTCTCCGTGGTCACACCCTTAAGGCCCTGTTTCTTCGCATAATACGCCTGTGCAATTGCGGAATTGAGCTTGTGGCTTCCACTGGTATTATTCCCCTCAAACTTATAGTAGATCTTCGCCGGAGTCTGCAGTTTTTCTTCCAGGCAGTATGCACGTACCAGCGGGGACGGGCGATACATCTTGTAGAAATCGAGAATCTCCTCCGGAATCGGAATGTAAGCGTTGTCATTGTCCAGCTCCTGTGTTACAAGTTCCTCACAGAATACCGGTGCAAGCTCCTCAGCTGTCATAGGCTTTAAGGTTCCCGGGTTCAGAAGTGGTGCCGGTTTGTTCTTCATGTCAGCGCGTACGTTGTACCATTCCCTCGGCATCTCCTGCTCTTCCAGATAAATCTTATATGGAATATTGTTATCCTGTTTCATGTTCCTTACTCCTCTCCGCGCACCCTAAGTACGCATTGCGGTTCTATTATAAGAAAAGCCTGACAGACTTCCCACATTCCCCGCCTGCTTTTATTGTTTATAACTCTATCACGGTAATTCATTCTCTGTCAATGATTACTTTTCTATCTTCTACTTTGAAAGCAACACTCTGTCGTTCGCAAATTCCGAACCACTGATCTTGTTAAATGCCTGTAGCAGGTCTTCCACTGTCAATTTTTTCTTTTCTTCTCCACTGATATCCAGAATTACTTTTCCATCATTCATCATAATCAGACGATTGCCGTGTGCAATCGCATCCCTCATATTATGTGTGACCATCATCGCCGTCAAATGCTCTTCCTCGATAAATTTATCTGAAAGTCCAAGGACTGTCTCCGCCGTCTTGGGATCCAGCGCAGCTGTATGCTCATCCAGCAGGAGAAGCTTTGGCCGTTTCAGCGTCGCCATAAGGAGCGTCAATGCCTGTCTCTGTCCGCCGGAGAGCAGTCCTACTTTTGTAGAAAGACGATCCTCCAGTCCCAGTCCCAGCTCAGCCAGCTGTACTTTAAACTCTTTCCGCTCCTGATTGTTAAGCGCCCAGCGAAGAGTTCTGCTCTGCCCACGCCTGCTTGCCAGTGCAAGATTCTCTTCAATCCACATGTCTGCTGCCGTTCCCATCATTGGATCCTGAAACACACGCCCCAGATATTTGGCACGCTTGTGCTCCGAGAGCCGGGTCACATCCACACCGTCAACAAAAATACTTCCGCTGTCCACCGGATAGACTCCTGCAATCATATTCAGCATCGTTGACTTTCCGGCACCATTTCCACCAATAACCGTAACAAAATCTTCTTCATTTAGTTTCAGGTTCAATCCATTCAGTGCACGCTTTTCATTGATTGTCCCTGCATTAAATGTTTTATATACATTCTTAATCTCTAACATCTTAAGCTTCCTCCTTTACCGGTTTGATTTTCTTTTCATCCCGTTTACGTTTCCAATATGGAAGCGCAAGGAAAACTGCCACTACCAGTGCAGAGAACATCTTCAGATCATTTGCATTGAGTCCCATTCGTAGAACCAGTGTAATTACAATATAGTAGATAACGCCACCGAGTACTGCAGAGAGCAGACGCATGGCAAAATTCTTAAAAATCTTTCCGAATGCAACCTGTCCGATGATAACCGCTGCCAGACCGATTACGATTGCACCACGTCCCATATTAACATCGGAGAACCCTTGATACTGTGCAAGCAGTGCACCGGACAGTCCCACGATTCCATTGGAAATCACGATGCCGATTACTTTGTTCATGTTCGTATTGATTCCATTTGCACGAGCCATGGACTCATTACATCCAGTTGCACGGAGTGAGTGTCCAAGCTCTGTTCCAAAGAACCAGTACAAGATCCCGATGATGATGAACACGAAAATTGCTCCAATCAGGATTGTCATCTTGATATCTCTCAGTGAAACAAGAAGCGTATATTTTGTTACGGTCAGTGGCATATTTGCCGAGCCGCCCATAACCCGGAGATTGACAGAGTAAAGAGCAAGCTGTGTCAAGATTCCTGCCAGAATCGCAGGTATTCCAAACTGTGTATGTAAGATTCCGGTCACAAACCCAGCAAGACATCCGGCAAGAAATGCACAAACCATTGCCAGTGCAATATTCATTCCGCTGGTCACGCACACCACCAGCACAGCACCTCCTGTTCCAAATGTTCCATCAACCGTCAGGTCCGCTACGTCTAGAATCTTATACGTGAGGTAGACGCCCATTGCCATGATGCCCCAGATAATTCCCTGGGCAACCGCGCCAGGCATAGAACTCAAAAATGTAATCATATTCATTCCTTCCTTTTCTTTGTTTTGAATTGCAAGAAGCGGACTCCTTTTAGAATCCGCTCTCGCAATCATTTATTTTTTTATTTTATTCGGCTTCAATTGCTGTGTAGTCATCTGGTACTGTAATCTTAAGTTTCTCACAACGATCGGCAATGTACTCTTTTGTCAAATCTGTAGATAACTTAATTTCCATGTCCTTCGGATCTTTTCCATCTCTTAAAATTTCGGCTGCCATCTCACCGGCTGTGTATCCGATATCATAGTAGCTGATGGAAAGTGTTGCGATTCCACAACCTTTGCAAATGCCCTCTTCGCCGGCAACGATTGGAATTCCAGCTGGCTCTGCAATATTGTTGATAATCTCTGTGCTGGATGCCATCGTGTTGTCTGTCGGGATGTAAAGTACATCACATTCGTCACATGCCTTCTGAGTGACCAGCGAGACATCGTTGGAATCTGCGCAGGTGTACTCTTTATACGCCAGACCAATCTCATCTAAATATCCTTCAATCGTTGTTGCCTGATATTTTGAATTAGGCTCTGCGGAACAGTAGAGAATTCCAACAGTTTTTGCATCCGGAACCAGTTCCTTTATCATTGCCGCCTGATCCTCGAGCGGAGCCAGATCAGCGGTTCCTGTCACATTCATTCCTGTGGTTCCCGTCCATTCGTCGATATCAAGTGCTGTACCATAGTCTGTAACAGAAGTCGCTACAATCGGAATATCTGCTGTGGCAGAAATCGCTGCCTGAAGTGCCGGTGTCGCATTCGCCATAATCAGGTCATCTCCGTTAGATACAAACTGATTAACGATGGTTGCACATGTTGCGGAATCTCCCGCTGCATTCTGCTCATCGAATTCTACTGCATCTTCGCCAAGTTCCTTCTGCATTGCTTCTTTGAACCCTTTTGTCGCTGCATCTAATGCATCGTGCTGTACCAACTGGCAAATCCCGACTTTGTATACTTTGTCTGTCGACTTTGCTGTTGTCGTAGAACCTGCCTCAGATGTGCTTTTTCCTCCACAGCCTGTAAGTGCAGACATACAAGACACTGCCAGTACACCGGCCAATACAATTGATAATAACTTTTTCTTCTTCATAATCCTTACCCCTTTGCTTCCATATATTCTGTCTCTATATCGGAAACTGTTGTTTCCTTAACTTCGATGTAATAAACTATATCGCTTTAGCACTTTAAAGTCAAGAGTTGTTTTGTATTTATTTTAAACATTTCTACTTTTCATTATTTATTTTCCTATAGAATCTTACCACTTCGTACAAATCATAGAAATGAATCTGTAAAACTTAATCCTGTGACGTATATGCAAACAGCTTCTTGCATGTTATAATATTTGTATATATTCTGATATTTTCGCATAAAAAAACTGGATATTTTCACCATCACTTATATCAAAACGGATATTTGTCATTCGCTTTGCTATTTTATGTGAGTTCAAAAACATATCCAACAAATAAGAGAGGGATTTACATGAACGATGTTTTCACGATTGGTGTATTAATTGGAAATGCCAACTCACCGCACACTATGGATTTAATGCAGGGCATTTACCGCGCTTCAAAAAAACTCAATGTTAATCTGCTGTTTTTTCTCGGAATACACAGCAGATATTACTATCGCTCCTATTTTGGAGAAAATCCTGGGGATGATTACGATTACCAGTTCAATATTGTATATGACTATGCATGGCTCGGCAAAGTGGATGCACTGATTATTTCTTATGGAAGTTTATGCATTTTTCTGGAAGGAAATAATAAAGCCGCATTTTTGAACAAATTTTCTGGAATTCCTTACGTTCTTTTGGAGGAGCCTGACACGACTCCGACCGGAAGTTCCATTATTTCCGACAACTATGGCGGCACGTTCCAAATAGTTGAACATCTGGTAAAGGATCACGGCTATCGCGATTTCACTTATCTTTCCGGCCCCATTGACAATACAGATGCAATGGAACGCAAGAGGGCTTTTCTGGATGTTCTGAAGCAGTATCAGATTCCTTTCGATGAATCCCGCATTGCATACGGGGATTTTTCTGCATGCGTGGAACCTCAGATCAACCAGCTTCTGGATCAGTTTCCCCACATGGAAGCAATGGTATGCGCGAACGATATCATGGCAGATGCGGTATATCGTGAGTGTGAAAAACGTGGTATCGTCATCGGACGTGATCTTGCCGTCACTGGTTATGATGACTGGGAAGTATCCAAATCCATGAATCCACCGCTTACGACCGTTTTGCAGGATGCCCACGCCATGGGGTATATGGCACTCATTGCCGCTTTGGAATTATGCAACAAAAAATCACCCCGCTCTGTCATTGTCCCTGCCGAAGTCAAGTTCAGAAACTCCTGCGGATGTGATCCCACATTTCAAAAAGGAATTTCTTTTACAGATGTGGACCAGTTCGTAGACATGATTTTTGGATTTGAGGCCAACCAGGATATGAAGAATTGTGCTGCCGAGGAACTGCATACTCTTTTACAATATGATTTCACAGACCAGTCCAATTGGAGTCATATTTTATATCAACTGAAACAGTTTCTGGAAAGCGGGCCAATGTCCTATATTCCGCCAAGCACGCTGTCAGATTCCTTTTGTAGCTACATCAACACACTCTCTGTATCTCACAATACAGACACACTCTCTCAACTCAAGGAAGAGATCCAGAGCATTATACTGGCACATACTTTGAAAAAAGATAATCAGAAATACACCCTTTACCAAAATGAAACCTGGTTTCTCCCTCTGATTTCCAGGGATATGATGAACCATATTGAAGACGAAAAGGAATTTTTCTATGCCGCAATGGCAAAGCTCCCGGCGCTCCATTGCAAAAGCTCCTACCTTTATCTCTTTGAGGAACCGGTTGTACACAAGAAGCTTGAACCCTGGACTTGTCCTGAAAAAATGTATCTGGCTGCTTTTCATATCGGCGAGCAGATCACCTCTTTTGCTGAAAATGAACGTCCTGTACTCTCTGCGCAAAACGGAATTGGTTCTTTTCATCGTGGTGATGCTCCATTTGCGCTCAGTATCTTCTGCCTCTTTTCCGGGGAGGAACAGTATGGTATTCTGGTCGCAGAAATTGACCCTCCCTCTCTGGCACTGACGCACCTGATCAGCATGCAGATTGGAAACGCCTTGAAATTCCGCACCCTTTCGAAGGAACAAAAAGCTACTCAGAATAACCTTGAAAAATTGGTTCAGGAAATCAAAGAAAAGAATGAACTGCTGAATTATATTTCCGAATACGATGCTCTGACCCACTGTCTGAACCGCCGCGGCTTTCTTGAGCGCGCCATGTCGCTAAACAAAGAACATACCGGACAGAACGCCGCCCTGGTCTTTGCCGATGTGGATCATCTGAAAGAAATCAATGACTGCTTCGGGCATAAGGAAGGAGATTTTACGATTCATTTTGCAGCCAAAATGCTTCGGAATGCGTTAAAAGACTGCGGCATTGTCGGCCGCATTGGCGGTGATGAATTCGTAGCACTGATTTACCCCTGTGAAGAAAATACTGTGCAGGAGATCATACATGGCATCAAGAAAATGTGCGAAGACTTTAATCAGATTTCCGAAAAAGAATACTATATCGGTCTGTCTATGGGACAACAGCAATTTACATGCAGTCCGGACATTTCCATTTCTGAGGTACTCGGCAAAGCCGATGAAGCTTTGTATGCGCAGAAGGCCAAAAGACGAAGCACCATACGAAAAAATGCAGAGTAGATGGAGGAATTTCCATTTTTCTCTCCCGTCCCAATATATTGACAATGTCAATATTGTATTTAAAAAAGTTCAATTATTCAAATGTCTTCTTTTCTGGTACACTGTTAGTATCAAAACAAAGGAGAAAATATCATGCCTGTTACAATCATTCCTTCATTTCTTATCTATTGCTACATCACCGGGGTCACACCCGGTCCCGCTAATCTATGCTCGCTTTCTACTGCTCTGCATTATGGTAAAAAGACTGCTTTGCGCCAGTGGCGCGGACTATTCTGGGGATATTTCATCGTTTCTATGTGCGCTGTCCTGATCACGCGTGTGATTGGAACTGTTTTTAATCAATATGTAGGATACCTTTCCTGGATAGGAGCCGCCTATATCCTCTGGCTTGCGTGGCACACCTTTCACTCATCTGAATATGAAGAAAAGGAAGCCACTCACACACCGGATTTTTTTACCGGCATGTGCCTGCAATTTACCAACGTTAAAATCATGGTGTCCTGTACCAGTGCTCTTTCCTGCTACGTGCTCCCTTACACAGATTCATTCTGGGTACTCTTAGGCGCCGGGCTGTTCCTGCCGTTTACCGGTCCAATGGCAAATCTTCTCTGGTTGTATGCCGGAGCTTCACTTCAAAACATATTCCGGAATTACCAGAAACAGGTGGACACTGTCATGGCTGTATCGCTGGTGCTCTGTGCAGTCACACTGGTATGGACACATTGATGTCTCCTATTCTCATCTTTCCAAAATTCTATTTTCCTTGACTCTACAATCATTATAGAGTTTATAATTTCTGGTACCTTCTGCCATGCTGTCTGCTGTATCTACAATCTGCGCTCAGAATATTGGTGCCAAACAATATGGCCGAAGCCACAAGACTCTCTTTACAGCAATGAAGATCAGTGTGGGATTTGGAATTTTATTTACCATAATTTGTCAGTTTCAGGGACTGGAAATTCTTCAGCTATTTGCAAAAGAAGACCTTATCGTAATCCTCTTTGGTGTGCAATACCTGCGCGTATACGTTTTCGACTGCATCTTTGCCGGCATACACTTCTGCTTCAGCGGTTATTTCTGTGCATGCGAAAAGCCTGTAATCTCCTTTTTGCATAACATCCTGTCCATCACTTTGGTTCGTATTCCGCTGGCCTACCTTGCGTCCACATTCTGGCCGGAAACACTGTATCCTATAGGGCTTGCATCACCATTTGGTTCTCTGCTGTCCGCGATCATCTGCGTGGCTGCCTACCGGATTATTGAACACAAAGAAACGGCAGTAGTCCCCCCCCTTACAGACTCAGCAAAAAAATGATCGTGTAGGATAAATAAATATCCTGCACGATCATGATTGATCATCTATTCTTCTCCAAGAAAATACTTACCATAGGCATCCGCTGCCATAATCGCACCATAGACAGTCTCTGGTGTGACCTCGAATGGCATATTATGAAGAGTATCATTTTCAGCTGCGGCTGCAGTTGCTACTGCCAAGATCTTCTCTTTCGTCACCTCTTTGATTCCAAGTTCCTTTAATGTAACCGGAAGGCCAAGACTGATACAGAACTCAATGATTTCTTCTAATTCATCCGCATCCACATTTTCCAATACCAACTGTGTAATCGTACCAAACGCAACCTTCTCGCCATGATACATATGATGGCATTCTTCTAATACGGTAAATCCATTGTGTATTGCGTGTGCACCAGCAAGACCACCACTTTCGAATCCCATTCCCGAAAGAAGTGTATTCGCTTCTATAATTTTTTCTACAGCCGGTGTACATACGCCTGCTTCTAATGCTAATTTCGCCTTCAAACCTTCCTCCATCAAAGTATCAAAGCATAATTTAGCTAATGCCATTGCCGCTTCTGTCGCTTTTCCACCTGCACAAGTTGCAGCATCAGATTGTTTGCATGCTCTTGCCTCGAAATAAGTAGCAAGTGCATCTCCAATACCTGAAACGGTAAGTCTGACTGGGGAAGCAGCAATAATGTCTGTATCCATCATGACCATGTTTGGATTTGCCGGAAGGAATAAATACTCTTCAAATACACCAGTATCAGAATAAATAACTGATAACGCAGAACATGGTGCATCTGTTGAAGCAATTGTCGGACAGATGATTACCGGGGTCTTGCAATAATATGCTACTGCTTTTGCAGTATCGAAGATCTTTCCGCCGCCAATACCAATGACTACATCACAGTTTTTCTCTTCTACAATCTTTTTAAGACGATTAATCTCATTTTTTGAGCATTCACCGTTGAAATAATCAAATTCAATATCACAATCTACTGTTGCAAAACTCGCAGCAATTATTTCTCCGATTCTCTTGTATCCGCCTTCACTAATTAAGATTAGCGCCTTCTTCCCATAGCTTTCAGCGTAAGTACCTAGGTTCTTCATTTCTCCTGCGCCCTGCACATATTTGTCTGGACTGATTAAAATCTTTGCCATTGTAGTCTCCTCCTTCATAAACAAAATGGATTGTTAATTTATTAACTATGTAAATTATATCACAAAGCCTCTCAAAAAGATAGTACGAACACGGTATGATCCAGATAATCGGAAAATTTGCACTAAAAAAAGCCCCAACCCTTCGTGAGTGAAGAATCAGAACTTCTTAGTGCGGATGACAGGAATTGAACCTGCACGGTCTCCCACTAGATCCTAAGTCTAGCGCGTCTGCCAGTTCCGCCACAT
>JAQVCP010000164.1 GCA_028689735.1 Hespellia sp.
CGGCGGACAGGGATGTGACGTTTTATCTTACGTTATGTGTGTAGAAGAACTTTCCAAAGTTTGTGCTACAACAGGCGTTGTTGTTTCTGCACATACTTCACTGTGTGTTGATCCAATTTTAACATATGGTACAGAAGAGCAGAAACAGAAATACGTTCCAAAGCTTGCATCCGGTGAACTTCTTGGAGCTTTCGGTCTTACAGAGCCAGGTGCCGGTACTGATGCACAGGGCGTTCAGACAAAAGCTGTATTAGATGGAGATGAGTGGGTACTTAACGGAAGCAAATGCTTTATCACAAACGGTAAATATGCAGACATCTACATTGTAATTGCTATTACAGATATCGTTGAAGACAAACGTGGACGTAAGAAAAAAATCTTCTCTGCATTCATCGTAGAAAAAGGAACACCTGGATTCTCATTCGGAACAAAAGAAAAGAAGATGGGTATCCGTGGATCCGCTACATATGAATTAATTTTTGAAGACTGTAGAATTCCAAAAGATGCACTCCTTGGAGCACAGGGAAAAGGTTTCCCAATCGCTATGCACACTCTTGACGGTGGTCGTATCGGTATCGCTGCTCAGGCTCTTGGTATTGCAGAAGGCGCACTTGCTGTAACCGTTGACTATGTCAAAGAGAGAAAACAGTTTGGACGCACAATCGCAGCTCAGCAGAATACACAGTTCGAGCTTGCTAATATGGCTACAAAAGTAGAAGCAGCTCAGATGCTGGTTTACAAAGCAGCTATGGCAAAGCAGAATCAGAAAGTATACTCTGTAGAAGCAGCAAAAGCCAAATTATTTGCAGCTGAAGTTGCTATGGAAGTTACTACGAAGTGTGTACAGCTTCATGGTGGATACGGATACATCAGAGAGTACGATGTAGAACGTATGATGCGTGATGCTAAGATCACTGAAATTTACGAAGGAACTTCAGAAGTTCAGCGTATGGTTATTTCCGGAGCTTTATTGAAATAACTCACGAACTGACAAACACAAATAATATTAAGGAGTGAAAATACCGTGAAAATAGTTGTATGTATTAAACAAGTGCCTGATACAAAGGGCGGAGTTAAATTTAATCCAGACGGTACACTGGACAGAGGCGCAATGCTTACTATCATGAATCCAGATGACAAAGCCGGCTTGGAAGCAGCACTGAGATTAAAAGATCAATATGGTGCAGAAGTAACAGTTGTAACAATGGGTCTTCCAAAGGCTGATGAAGTTCTTCGTGAAGCAATGGCTATGGGAGCTGACAAAGGTGTCCTGATTACAGACAGAGTTCTTGGTGGAGCTGATACATGGGCTACTTCTTCTACAATTGCTGCTGGTATCAGAAACCTCGAATATGATCTCATCATCACAGGCCGTCAGGCTATCGATGGAGATACCGCACAGGTTGGACCACAGATTTCTGAGCATCTTGACATTCCTGTAATTTCTTATGCACAGGATATCAAGGTTGAAGGAGATTACGTAATTGTTCAGCGTCAGTATGAAGACAGATATCATGAGTTAAAAGCAAAGATGCCTTGTCTGATTACAGCTCTTGCTGAATTAAACGATCCACGTTATATGACACCAGGTGGAATCTTTGATGCATATAAGAAAGAAGTAACTGTATGGGGAAGAAATGACCTCAAAGACCTTGATGATTCTAATATCGGATTAAACGGTTCTCCAACAAAGATCGCAAAAGCATCCGATAAAGTACGTAAAGGCTCTGGAGAAAAGGTTACATTAGCTCCAGATGAAGCAGTAGCTTATCTTATGGGCAAATTCAAAGAGAAACACGTAATCTAAAATATAAAGGAAAAGTGGTGACAAAAATGAGTTTAGAAGAGTATAAAGGAGTATATGTCTTTGCACAACAGGTAGACAATCAGGTAAGTGGAATCGCTTACGAGTTACTTGGAAAAGCAAAAGACCTTGCAAAAGATTTAGACGCTGATGTAACAGCAGTTTTACTTGGTTCTGATGTAAAAGGATTAGCAGACAGCCTTGCTGTATACGGTGCTGATAAAGTCATCGTAGTTGATGATCCAGAATTGAAAGAATACAGAACAGAGCCATATACACATGCACTTTCATCTGTAATCAATAAATACAAACCAGAAATCATGTTAGTTGGTGCTACAGCAATCGGTAGAGATTTAGGACCTAGAGTATCTGCTCGTGTTCAGACAGGTCTTACTGCTGACTGTACGGTACTTGAAATCGGCGATTTCCCGTTGAATCCAATCCCAGGAAGAGAGCAGAAGCACAATCAGTTACTTATGACTCGTCCTGCATTTGGTGGTAACACAATCGCAACAATTGCTTGCCCAGACAATCGTCCACAGATGGCTACAGTTCGTCCTGGTGTTATGCAGAAAATCGATCCAATCGAAGGTGCAAAAGCAGTTGTAGAAGAATTTAATCCTGGATTTACTCCAGACAACAAATATGTAGAAATCTTAAAAGTTGTCAAAGAAGTATCTGAGACCGTTGATATCATGGACGCTAAGATTCTTGTATCTGGTGGACGTGGTGTTGGAAGCCCGGAAAACTTTGCACTTCTTGACGATCTTGCAGAAGCAATCGGTGGAACAGTAAGCTGTTCACGTGCAGTTGTAGATAATGGCTGGAAACCTAAGGATCTTCAGGTTGGTCAGACAGGAAAGACCGTTCGTCCTAACCTTTACTTTGCAATCGGTATTTCTGGAGCAATCCAGCATGTTGCAGGTATGGAAGAATCTGACATCATTGTTGCAATCAACAAAGATGAGTCAGCTCCAATTTTTGATGTAGCTGATTATGGTCTCGTTGGTGATCTCAATAAGATCGTTCCAATGCTTAC
>JAQVCP010000086.1 GCA_028689735.1 Hespellia sp.
GTATTATGGGAGCATTATCATATATAAAAGGTGAGATCAAGGTGATACGAGAGCGAGACCCTGCCATAAAGTCGAATATGGAAGTATTACTGTATCCGAGCTTTAAGGTAATCCTAAGCTACCGTGTGGCACATAAGCTGTATCTGAAAAAGCATTATTTCCTTGCAAGATGGATTTCACAGAGAGCAGCGAGAAAGACGGGAATTGAGATTCATCCCGGCGCGACCATCGGGAAAGGTCTGTTTATCGATCATGGAAGTGGTGTGATTATCGGAGAGACTGCGATTCTTGGGAACAACGTCACACTTTATCAGGGCGTGACATTAGGAGGAACCGGAAAAGAACAGGGAAAACGGCATCCAACGCTGGAAGATAACGTTATGGTCAGCGCCGGAGCTAAGGTCATAGGTTCCTTCACGGTGGGACGCAACTCCAAGATTGGAGCTGGCTCTGTGGTGATTGAAGCTGTTCCTCCGAATTGCACCGTGGTCGGAGTCCCGGGAAGAATTGTTCGTATGGGAGATGAGAAGATCCCACGTTCTGACATGGATCAGACCCATCTGCCAGATCCGGTGCTCAACGATATCCGTGAGCTTCAGATTGATAATAAGCGTCTGAAGAGACAGATTCAGAGCATGGAAGGCAAGATGCGCTGTATGGATGATCAAGATCTGAAAGTAGTAGATGGGAATGCTCTGGACTATAAGGAAGAAAAAGAATAGAAGAAAAAATTAGCGGAGTCATAAGGAGAAAACAATGAAATTATATAACACATTATCGAAAAAAAAGGAAGAATTTGTCCCATTGGAAGAGGGAAAGGTAAGAATCTATGTATGCGGACCTACCGTATATAACTTTATCCATATCGGAAATGCAAGACCGATGATCGTATTTGATACAGTCCGCAGATATTTTCTGTATAAAGGGTATGAGGTGAACTACGTTTCTAATTTTACAGACGTGGACGATAAGATTATCAAAAAGGCAATTGAAGAAGGCGTTTCAGCTGATGAGATTTCCAAACGTTACATTGCGGAATGTAAGAAAGACATGGAGGGAATGAATATTCTTCCGGCTACGAAGCATCCGCTTGCGACGGAAGAAATCTGCGGTATGCTGGAGATGATTCAGGTGCTGATTGACAAAGGATACGCTTACGAGAAAAATGGTACCGTATATTTCAGAACGAGAAAATTTGAGGAATACGGAAAGCTTTCTCACAAGAATCTGGATGATCTTCAGTCCGGTGGCCGTTCCCTGTTAGTTTCCGGTGAAGATGAGAAAGAAGATTCTCTGGACTTTGTTCTCTGGAAACCGAAGAAAGAGGGAGAGCCTTCCTGGGATTCTGCATGGAGTGCAGGACGTCCGGGGTGGCACATTGAGTGTTCAGTAATGTCCAAGAAATATCTGGGAGATCAAATTGACATTCATGCAGGCGGGGAAGATCTGGTATTCCCTCACCATGAAAATGAAATCGCACAGAGCGAAGCAGCCAATGGCAAGGAGTTTGCAAGATACTGGATGCACAATGCCTTCTTGAATATTGACAACCGTAAGATGTCAAAATCCCTTGGCAATTTCTTTACAGTAAGAGAAATCAGTGAAAAGTATGATCTTCAAGTATTGCGTTTCTTCATGCTCAGCGCACATTATAGAAGTCCGCTGAACTTTAGTGCAGAGTTGATGGAAGCTTCTAAAAATGGACTGGAGAGAATCATCACGGCTGTAGACAATCTGAAATTCCACATGAGTAATACTCAGACAGAGAAGATGACAGATGAGGAACAGGATAAGCTTGCCAGGACAGAAACATATGTGAAGAGCTTTGAGGCAGCTATGGAAGATGACTTCAACACAGCGGATGCCATCGCAGCAATCTTTGATCTGGTAAAATACAGTAATACAACTACAGACGAGAAGAGTTCCAAAGAATATCTGAAAGGACTGTTTGATCTGCTGGTAAAACTGAATGATGTACTTGGAATCATTGTGGACAAAAAGGAAGAACTTCTGGCAGAGGATATTGAAAAGCTGATTGAAGAGCGTCAGAGTGCAAGAAAGGAAAAGAATTTTGCAAGAGCAGACGAGATTCGCGATGAATTGTTAGCAAAGGGCATTATTCTGGAGGATACCCGCGAAGGAGTAAAATGGAAAAAAGCGTAGAATTTGAATTCAACGATTATCTTAATGAAGTGTTTCAGATACAGGGGGTGGACATTCAAAGCTATTCACCACTTACCCTTGCTTATATCGGAGACTGTATCTATGATTTGATCATCAAGAGCATCGTGGTGGGACACGGCAACAAGCAGGTGAATAAAATGCACCGGGAAACCAGCAGCTATGTGCAGGCATCTACCCAGTCTCTCATGATGCGGACCATGCAGGAACATTTGACAGAGGAAGAACATGGCGTGTATAAAAGAGGGCGCAATGCCAAGTCTGTCTCGCCGGCTAAGAATCAGTCCATCACGGATTATCGTCGGGCAACAGGATTTGAGGCGCTGCTGGGATATCTTTATCTGAAAAAAGAATGGAAGCGAATGATTGATTTGGTGAAAATTGGTCTGGACAGCCTTCCGGATGAAAAGGTGGAAAGCTGAACATGGAAATGGAATCGACAGGGATAATAGAATACCCGGTTTCTAAAAGCAAAAAGAAAGAAAATGAGGATACCTTATGAAAGAAGAAAAGAACCCGATGGCACTGGACAATGGGGAAGAGATAAAGAGCCTGGTCATTGAAGGCAGAAATGCGGTTCTGGAAGCGTTCCGCTCCGGAAAGCCGATTGACAAAGTCTTTGTGCTGGATGGATGCCAGGATGGTCCAATCCGCAGTATTGTAAGAGAGGCAAAAAAGCATGACACGATCATCCAGTTTGTGGATAAGACACGCCTGTCCCAGATTTCTGAGACTGGAAAGCATCAGGGAGCCATTGCCTATGCGGCGGCTTATGAGTACGCAGAGGTAGAGGATATCCTCGAGGCGGCAAAGGCAAAAGGTGAGGATCCGTTTATTATCGTGCTGGATAATATTGAAGACCCACATAATCTTGGCGCAATCATCCGTACCGCCAACCTGGCCGGAGCACATGGAGTCATCATTCCAAAACGCCGTGCAGTTGGGCTGACAGCGACGGTGGCGAGAACTTCGGCGGGAGCGTTGAATTACACACCAGTTGCAAAGGTGACTAATATCGCAAAGACAATGGAAGAACTTAAGGAAAAAGGGCTCTGGTTCGTATGTGCAGACATGGACGGGGATTCGATGTACTCGCTGAACCTGAAAGGACCAATTGGTCTCGTGATTGGAAACGAGGGGGAAGGAGTCGGGCGCCTGGTAAAAGAAAAATGTGATTTTGTCGCATCTATTCCAATGAAAGGGAACATTGATTCACTGAATGCTTCGGTGGCAGCAGGTGTCCTGGCGTATGAGATCGTCAGACAAAGAATGCAGTAAGAGGAATTAAGAGGAGTGATGGGAGATGGACAAGTATGAGCGTCTGACCGATGAGCGTCTGATTGAGATGTTTCGGGAAGGTGATCCGGCAATCATTGACTTTATCATGGAAAAATATAAGCCTCTTGTCAGGAAACGTGCCCGCGCGCTTTTCCTGCTGGGCGGAGAAAATGAGGATCTGATTCAGGAAGGAATGATCGGACTCTTTAAGGCAGTGCAGGATTTTGAAGTGGACAAGGGGGCATCCTTTCACAGTTTTGCAGAAACTTGTATCTCACGTCAAATGTACACGGCAATTGAGGCGTCTAAACGAAAAAAGCATCTGCCGCTGAACTCTTATGTATCCTTATATGATCAAATGGAGAATGAGGAGGCTGGAAATGGACAGACGGCGTTGGTAGATCTGATTGAGGCAGAGGAAGGAAGCAATCCGGAAGCGGTATTCTTCGGTAATGAATTTGCAGAAGGCTTCGAGGAGGCACTCAAGGTGATGCTCAGTCCGCTGGAGGAGAATGTCCTGTATCTTCATCTCATGGGAACTGATTACAAAACGATAGCAAGGCTGATGGGGCGCAGTGATAAGACGGTAGATAATGCATTGCAGCGAATCAAGGCGAAAGCGGAAAAGCTATTGGAGGAAGAGAAGAAAAAAAATTAAAAAAAGTATTGCTGTGGAGAAGAAATTGTGCTATATTATTTTATGCGGTTGCACTTCTGGTGCTTCCGCACATTTGTGAATTGGGGTTGATAGAATTTTTCACAGAATGTAAGCTGCCTTGGCACAGTTGGTAGCGCGTCGCCTTGGTAAGGCGGAGGTCGGCGGTTCAAATCCGCTAGGCAGCTTTAAAGTGCAAATGCATAAAATGCTCGGAGTCCTTGTAAAATGGGAATTTCGAGCATTTTCTATTTTTACACGATGTCAAAAAAGGCTGAAAAAGGATAAATTGCAAAAAATCTTGCTCTCAAAACGAGTACAACTTGTCCTGTATTGTCTTTTATGATAGAATGATTGACAGAGTTTAGAAGGAAAAGGGTGGATTTACAGTATCTACCTGAAAGAGGAGGATCACCATGGCAGAAGAAGTGGTTTCAAAGAATTTTATTGAACAAGAGATAGAAAAGGATTTAAAGGAAGGCGTATACGATCATGTATGTACACGATTTCCGCCGGAACCGAATGGATATCTCCATATCGGACATGCAAAATCAATCCTTTTGAATTACGGACTGGCACAGGAGTACAATGGTACCTTTCACATGCGGTTCGATGACACCAATCCAACCAAAGAGAGAATGGAATTCGTAGATTCTATTAAGAAGGATATTCAGTGGTTAGGTGCAGACTGGGGCGAACATCTGTATTTTGCATCTGATTATTTTGATGCAATGTATGAGTGTGCAATCAAGCTGATTAAGAAAGGGAAGGCTTATGTGTGTGATTTGTCTGCAGAGCAGATGAGAGAATACAGAGGAACACTCACAGAGCCGGGAAAGAACAGTCCTTACAGAGAACGCAGCATTGAGGAGAACCTGACTTTATTTGAAGAGATGAGACAGGGGAAAGTTGAGGATGGAGCGAGAGTGCTTCGCGCAAAGATTGATATGGCATCACCGAATATTAACATGCGTGACCCGATCATTTACCGTGTGGCTCGTATGACGCACCACAATACCGGTGATAAATGGTGTATCTACCCGATGTATGACTTTGCCCATCCGATTGAGGATGCAATCGAGAAAATTACACACTCCATCTGCACTCTGGAATTTGAAGATCACAGACCATTATATGACTGGGTAGTCAAGGAATGTGAATTTGAGAACCCGCCGAGACAGATTGAATTTTCAAAGTTATATTTGACGAATGTAGTGACAGGCAAGAGATATATTAAGAAGTTAGTAGAAGACGGCATTGTAGATGGCTGGGATGATCCGAGACTTGTCTCTATTGCGGCACTGAGAAGACGCGGTTTCACACCAGAGTCTATCAAGATGTTCGTGGAGTTGTGCGGAATATCCAAGGCACAGAGTTCTGTGGATTATGCTATGTTAGAATACTGTATCCGCGAGGACCTTAAGATGAAGAAACCTCGCATGATGGCAGTCTTAGACCCAATCAAGCTTATCATCGACAATTATCCGGAAGGTCAGGTAGAGTATCTGGATGTCGTGAACAATATGGAGAATGAGGCACTGGGTTCCCGCAAGGTTCCATTTGAGAGAGAACTTTATATTGAACGAGATGATTTCATGGAAGAGCCGCCGAAGAAATATTTCCGTCTGTTCCCGGGCAATGAAGTGAGACTGATGCATGCGTATTTTGTGAAATGTGAGAGCTTTGTGAAAGATGAGACCGGTAAGGTTACAGAAATCCACTGTACCTATGACCCGGAGACGAAGCAGGGAATCGGATTTACAGGACGTAAGGTGAAGGGGACGATTCACTGGGTTCCGAAGAATGAAGCAGTGAAGGCAGAGGTTCGTCTTTATGAGAACCTTGTAGATGAGGAGAAAGGTGTCTATAACAAAGAAGACGGCTCTCTGAATCTGAACCCGAATTCTCTGGAGATTCGTAAGAACTGCTATCTTGAGCCGAGCTTTGAAGAGGCACAGCCGGGAGACAGCTTCCAGTTTGTTCGCAATGGATATTTCTGTATTGACGAGAAAGATTCCACAAAGGATGCGCTTGTGTTCAACAGAATTGTATCACTCAAGAGCTCCTTCAGACTTCCGAAGTAAAAGTAATAACAAGTGTGCAGGGCATAATTAGAAAAGAGGGAATGCGCAAAAAGATGCATTTCCTCTTTTTGACCTTAAGGACTCCTGGGTGTTTTCTCGGTTGCAAAAAAAATTGAATGTCAGCTTTATGAAGGGATGTGATACACCGTGAATGAATTAACCATTAATCTCAATGTGAAATCCAGAACTCCGCTATATGAACAAATATATTCTTATATCAAAAATGATATCCAGAAGAGCGCACTTAAAAGCGGGGAGAGACTCCCCTCTACCAGAGCTCTGTCAAAGCATCTTGATGTAAGCAGGAGCACCGTGGAGCTTGCATATGAACAGCTGCTCTCAGAAGGATACATTGAGTCCGAGCCATATAAGGGTTTTTTTGTGGCAGAGATTGACGAACTGTATCAGCTAAAGCCGGCATCGCGGGAACTCTCTTTTCCGGAACAGAAAAAGAAAGAGGAGAAGTATCCGTATGATTTTTCACCCAATGGAGTTGATTTGAAGAGTTTTCCTTATAACACCTGGCGTAAGCTCTCCAAGGATATTCTGACGGATGATAAAAGTGAGCTGTTTCGTCTGGGAGACTCTCAGGGAGAGCCTGGACTTAGAAATGCAATCTGCAGTTATCTGCACCAGGCCAGAGGCGTGAACTGCCGTCCGGAGCAGATGATCGTGGGCGCAGGGAATGACTATCTTCTGATGCTGCTTGGAACCATACTGGGGCAAAAGCACAGAATTGCACTGGAGAATCCAACCTACAAGCAGTCTTACCGTCTATTTAAAAATCTCTCCTATGAAGTATGCACGGTGGGGATGGACCACAGGGGAATGATTGTGGATGAGCTGGAACACTCTGGAGCAGATATCGCATTTGTGATGCCCTCACACCAATATCCGCTGGGGGTAGTTATGCCGTTAAAGCGGAGAATGTCTCTTTTAAAATGGGCAGGGGAAGTTCCGGGGCGTTATATCATTGAGGACGATTATGACAGCGAATTTCGTTACAAGGGTAAGCCAATTCCTGCGTTGCAGGGCTATGATGTCAATGGAAAAGTGATTTATATCGGAACCTTTTCCAAGTCGATTGCTCCGGCAATCCGAATGAGTTACATGATTCTTCCGGAACCACTGTTGGAGATATACTATAGAAAGAGTCGGTTCATGAACTCCACAGTCTCCAAGGTGGATCAGATGATCCTGCAGCATTTTATCGAGGATGGCTATTTTGAGCGTCATTTGAATAAGACCAGAGCACTGTATAAGAGCCGACATGATACCTTAATGAATTGTCTGAAGCCACTGCAGGATTGCTGCAGCATATCCGGTGAAAATGCAGGGGTGCATCTGCTGCTTCATTTTCACAATGGAATGACGGAGGAAGAGCTGATTGAAAAAGCCAAGGCGGTTGGCGTGAAGATTTACGGACTTTCGGATTATGATGTGCGGGGCGGTGAGGGGCAGGACAAACTGCAGCCCACCATTCTTCTGGGCTATGCCAACATGAATGAACAGAAGATTGCAGAGGCAATCCGGCTGTTAGAAAAAGAATTTGTAACTGCTTAGAACCGGGAAATAATAAAATTACAGGTTTTCGGGTCTGACTTAGGGCAGTTACTGGGATTTTAGTAAAGGATGAGAAAATGGATTTGAAATTATCAACGTTTTTAATTGTATGTCCGCTGGTGTTTCTTGCCAGCTTTGTAGATTCAATCGGCGGAGGTGGGGGATTGATTTCTTTGCCTGCATATTTGTTCGCGGGAATTCCGGTACATAATGCAGTTGCGACCAACAAGCTTTCCTCGGCGACAGGGACCCTGATTTCGACCATCCGGCTGTGCAAGAATAAATATATGGATCTGCCGCTTGCGATTCCGGGAATTGTCGCGGCGCTGATTGGCTCTGTAATTGGAGCCAATCTGGTTCTGCTTGTGGATGATAAGATTCTAAAGGGACTTCTGATCGTCCTCCTGCCGGTTATTGCATTTTATGTATTGCGGAAAAAGGATACCGAAAAAGAAGACCAGAAGAAGATTTCGAGAAAGATGGAATTTGTGATTGCGACAGTCGTCTCTTTTTTGATTGGAATGTACGATGGATTTTATGGACCGGGAACCGGAACCTTTCTGATTCTTGCGTATACAGGACTTGTGAAAATGGATGTGCTGACGGCAGCAGGCAATACCAAGCTGGTGAATCTGACCTCCAATATCTCAGCACTTGTGGTCTTTCTTGTGAACGGGGTGGTGATTCTTCCGCTGGGACTGGCGGCATCGGTGTTCAGCATCGCGGGACATTACATCGGAGCAGGAATGGTTATGAAGAGTGGAAGCAAAATCGTCAGACCGATTATTCTGGTTGTAGTGCTTTTGCTGTTTGTGAAAGTTGTGGCAGAGGGAATTGCCTGATCAGACAGACGGGAGAAAACAGAGTAAGAAAGCAAAGAAAAAGAGAAACAGGTAAAAAAGATGAGGATATCAGAATCATGATACCTCATCTTTTTGTCTGTTGTTGAACCAAAGCACTATAAAAGCAGTGTCAGCATAAGCAGATTATTCTGCAGCCTTCGTCTGTTCCTGGGTAGTCTCTTCCTTGGAAGCAGAAGCATCTTCATCGCCCTCTTCGGAGGAAGCCGGTGTCTCGCTTCCCATGGTCTCATTGGAAACCGGTGTCTGTTTACTGAGCGAAACATAATCTCTCTGTCCTACAGGCTCTAAATCATCATCGAGGTCGAAATCCTCCTCTTCGAAGCTATCATTAAATTCCTCTTCGTCTACATCGTCAGAGCGCATGGCAAAATAAGCGATTGCAGCGCCGATTCCAGCTCCGACAGCAGTAAGACCAAGTAAAATCTTTCCTGTTTTTTTCACGATATCATTCTCCTTTCCTAAGAGTGCCTATACACGATATATTGTAATACTTTTCAGCAGAAAATACAATGAAGTAATTCATTCTTCTGCTGAAATCGGTTGAAAATAGAAACGCAAAGACGTATACTAAGCATATGACGTGCAATGTTTGCTGTGCGTGAAAAAGTGGCAGGGCAGGAAACAGTGCTTTGCCAGAGAAATGGAGAGTTTAGATGGAAGACAACAATGTGAAGAAAGCAAAGAACAAATTATTAAGCATTATTTTCGGCAGAACGGCCCTGATTGTGTTTTTGCTTTTACTCCAGATTTTCTGCTTTTTTTTAGGTGCGACCCTTCTAAAAGAATATCAGTTTTTTGTGAACGGGGGACTCACCGTGCTGGCAGCACTTGTGGTGATTTATATCATCAATCAACGGGCCAATCCGGCATTCAGTATGACCTGGATTCTTTTGATTCTGGTGTTCCCGGCATTTGGGTGTCTGTTCTACCTGTTCGTGAAGTCTGAACTTGGCACCAGACAGATCGGCAAGAAGTTCAACCGGATCCGGCTTGAGACAAAGCGGTATCAGAAGCAGGATCAACAGATCATTAAAGCGCTTAAGGTCAGCAAGCCGGCCAACGCAAAGCTGGCGCATTATATGAACTATCAGTTGGGGTTTCCTACCTACGGGAATACAGATGTAAAGTATTTTTCGTGCGGGGAGGAAAAATTCCCGGCAATGCTGCGGGAACTGAAGAAAGCAAAAAAGTTTATCTTTATGGAATATTTTATTATTGAAGAAAGTTACATGTGGGATTCCGTTTTAGGGGTACTGAAGAAGAAAGCGGCAGAGGGTGTAGAAGTCCGGGTGATGTATGATGGCATGTGCAGCGTTTCTATGCTGCCCCATGATTATCCGAAGACGCTCAAAAGCTATGGAATCCAGTGTAAGATGTTCAGTCCGATCCGCCCGGTTCTCAGCAGTACCCAGAATAACAGGGATCACAGAAAGATTATGGTTGTAGATGGAATGGTGGGAATCACAGGGGGCATTAATCTTGGAGACGAGTACATCAACAGAAAAGAGCGGTTCGGCTACTGGAAGGACACTGCAGTCATGCTGAGTGGAGATGCTGTGCGCGGGCTCACCATGCTGTTTCTCCAGATGTGGAATGTGACGGAGAATCAGATTGAAGATTATCACCGTTACATTATGCCGAAAGCAGAAGAGTATCACAGGGAGCTTGGCTATGTAATTCCCTATGGAGACAGTCCTTTTGACCATGAGGATGTGGGAAAGGAAGTGTACTTTCACATTCTGAATCATGCCAAAAAGTATGTGCATATCATGACACCCTATCTGATTCTGGATAATGAGATGATTGATACTCTGACCAGGGCGTCAAAGTCAGGAATCGAGGTATGTATTATTATGCCGCATATTCCGGACAAATGGTATGCATTCGCACTTGCAAAGACTTTTTACCGTGATCTGATTGAATCTGGAGTACAGATTTATGAATTCACGCCGGGATTTGTTCATGCAAAGGTCTTTGTGTCGGATAATGATACCGCAACGGTAGGAACAATCAATCTGGATTACCGCAGCCTTTATCTTCATTTTGAATGCGGTGCATTTATCTATAATCATCCTGTTATTCGTGAGATAGAACAGGACTTTCAGGAGACCCTTAAGAGATGCCAGCGCATTTCCATTGCAGATCTCAATGATATCAAGTGGACGATGAAGATTGCGGGCAAGGTACTTCGATTAGTAGCACCGCTTATGTAGTGGGAAAAGTTGTACTTATAAGTTTTACAAATAATATTTTACATTGGTGACAAAATATAGTATAATTCGTAAGGTAGTCCGTTTGGATTACAAAAAGTTGTAATAGACGTTTACACGCAGGAGGAATTGAAATGGTAAAAGCAGTAGTAGGAGCTAACTGGGGAGACGAAGGTAAGGGTAAGATTACAGACATGCTGGGGGAGAAGGCAGATATTATTGTCCGTTTCCAGGGTGGAGCGAATGCGGGACATACAATCGTGAATAATTATGGAAAGTTCGCGCTGCACACGCTGCCATCAGGTGTGTTCTACGACCATACTACCAGTATTATTGGTAACGGTGTAGCACTTGATGTTCCGGTCTTATTCAAGGAGATTCAGTCTATTGTGGAAAAGGGAGTTCCAGCTCCTAAAATTCTTGTCTCTGACAGAGCACAGATGGTAATGTCATACCACAAGTTATTTGATGCATACGAGGAAGAGCGTCTGGGCGGCAAGTCCTTTGGCTCTACAAAGTCAGGAATCGCACCATTTTATTCTGATAAATATGCAAAGATTGGTTTCCAGGTAAGTGAATTATTTGATGATGATTTATTAAAAGAAAAAGTAGTTCGCATCGCAGAACAGAAGAATGTTATGCTGGAATATTTATACCATAAACCAACAATTAATCCTGATGACTTATATAATGAACTGCAAGGATACAAAGAGATGGTTGCACCATATGTGTGTGATGTTTCTCTCTATCTTTACAATGCAATGAAGGAAGGCAAAGAAGTCCTGTTAGAGGGGCAGCTTGGTTCTCTTAAGGATCCGGATCACGGAATTTATCCGATGGTAACTTCTTCCTCTACACTGGCAGCTTATGGAGCAATCGGAGCGGGTATTCCGCCGTACGAGATCAAGCAGATCATCACAGTCTGCAAGGCATATTCCAGTGCAGTAGGAGCCGGTGCATTTGTCAGCGAGATTTTTGGAGAGGAAGCAGATGAGCTTCGCCGCCGTGGTGGTGACGGAGGAGAGTTCGGTGCGACCACAGGACGTCCGAGAAGAATGGGATGGTTTGATTGTGTTGCATCCAAATATGGCTGCAGAATGCAGGGAACTACAGACGTTGCTTTTACAGTACTTGATGTACTGGGCTACCTGGATGAGATTCCGGTATGTGTCGGCTATGAGATCGATGGTGAAGTGACAACAGACTTCCCTACCACACATCTGCTTGAGAAAGCAAAACCTGTTCTTAAGGTTCTTCCGGGATGGAAGAGTGATATCCGCGGAATCAAGAATTATGAGGATCTTCCGGAGAATTGCAGGAACTATATTGAGTTTGTTGAAGGCGAGATTGGTTACCCAATCACAATGGTCAGCAATGGACCGGGACGTGATGAGATTATCTATCGCAGCAAATAATCAGAGATGTATTGTGACAAGTTATCATAGAACAGATGAAGAGGGTTCTGCCTGTATTGGGCAGAGCCTTTTTTCGCGCTGGTGTGCAAAAAAGTAGAATATTTTGGGGCAGTCCTGAATATACATGATAGAGCGGGCGTAGGTAAGATATCGCCTGCAAAGATAGGGATTTTCTGGTAAGACAGGGAATTCTTATTCGATAAGACAGCAGCCGTAGTCGGCAGGAAATGGAGGGATATAATATGCACCAAAGTGAAATACAGAATCCTCAGGAGATGATTTCCATGGAACAATATCTGATGAAAAGAAAGAGAATAAGGGAGAACGAAAAGAAAAATGGAGATGACAGACAGGAAAGGGAAAGAGCAGCACACATGAATGTAGCTCTTGAAATTGCAAAGCTGGTATTTTGTTGAGCATAAAAATGATGACTGAGAACGGATTTTGAAAATCCGTTCTCAGTCATCATCCTTGTTATCTCTGTTCTTTCTGGAAAGCCGGTAAACCAGCGAGTAGCCATACAATAAGACGGGGAGCAGTATGGTTGCAGCAACAGAGCCTTTGAGAAGCTCCAGAGATGCAGGGCTTCCGATGAGTGCAAAAATCAAAGTGCTGAGATAAAGGCACGCAAGAGCAATGGCGCCAATGAGTGCGAGAATACGTTTTGTTTTTTTCATAGTAGAATCCTTTCAAATTGACTGATTTGAGATTCATTA
>JAQVCP010000165.1 GCA_028689735.1 Hespellia sp.
ATGTCTCCTCTGATGGCTCGTATACTTTTTCCATTCCACCATCCCAGAAGGAAGAGAACTGAGGATACTGTTCTATCACTTCTGTGATTGTATCTGGCCAGTCTTTGTCATCCACTCTGTTGAGGATGACATCAACTACCAGCCTCTTTCCTTCTAGGTCTTGGTTGCCTGCCTCTGCTTCGACGCATATTGCAAGCTCTTCTAGGCTGTCGTAATATTCTTCCAGTTCTATGTCCTCAGGTGTCATTTCGTAAAATGCATGCTGCACGATTGTAACTTCCGGCTCTTCCTCTTCTTCATCTGATGGCTGTTTCCATCTGATGATTGATTCATGGGATTCGCTTTGTACTTCCACTACTGTCTCTGCATTTGCTTTAGTGCCTGTCCGATCTGCCAGCAATCCTATTGCCGGTCCGATTGTCACTAGGCACAGGCAACATGCTGCGCATCCGAACTTTTTCTGCAGTTCTTTCTTTCGTTTCCGTTTCCAGTCTCTTTCCATGATTCCTCCTATCCGGTTATTTGCTTCTTATACTGATCTAACAATCCTCTGTATATGTAATAGGTGCATCGCTTTGCATTTTCTTTTCGTACTGCCTGTCCTATTGGAAGTCTTTCTTTTCTCATTAGATACTGCAGTGTCTCCAGGTCCATGTTCAATTCTTGTGCTGCTTCTTTTGTCTTGACTCTTTCCATTCCTGGCTCTGTGTTCTCGTTTTTCATCTGCCCTCCTTATTGCCTGCCCCTTGCGAGGCAGGCCTTTCTTACGCTGTTGCTCTTGATAATCTGAGTCCGAGCATAATGCCTTTGATTGTAGATTTTTCTGTTGCATTCATTTCTTTCAGCAGGTTCATGAACTCAGATGCTTCCTCTTTTTCTGTTTCCAGAGTGATTACTTCTTTTCTTTCTTCTACTGTGTTGGCCATACTTTTTCACCTTCTTTCTTATTTGTTGTTATTGATTGCCTGATTGATTGCTCCATATGAGCCCCTTTAACTCGCTACCACACGAGCATTTTTGTGAAATTGTTGTTTCACTCTGTGATTACTATAAATCACTCTGTGAAGTTTGTCAACTCAAAAATAATATTTTTCTTTACTCTGTGAATTTTTTGTGATATTCTTGCTTTGTAAGGAGGTATGAATCATGAATGACAGATTAAAAGATGTTAGAAAAGCATTGAAAATGAGCCAGGATGAATTTGCCGAACGTATTGGAATGAAGGGCTCCTCTATATCAATGTTAGAATCTGGTAAAAGGAATATGACTGAACAGGTCGTGAAGGCTGTCTGCAAAGAATATAATGTAGATTACCTATGGATGACTACTGGAGAAGGCGAAATGTTCACCGATCTGCCTGAGACTATTCTAGATGAACTTGCCATAGAATATGGCTTGACTGAGGAAGAGAAAGAACTCACAAAAGAATTCCTTTCTCTTACTAAAGAAGAACGTGCAGTTCTGATGAAATTTCTTAGACCTGCAAGATAAAAGGGAACCGGTTTCCCGATTCCCTGAGTGTTAGCTGTGGCAGATATATATGAACTGTACAAACTTATGTATTCTTTTCAGTTTGTTCTCGTCATGTATTCTGTCGAGCATCCGAATGATTGATTGTCTGATTGTTTGCTCCATATACATTGCCCCTTTTTGTTTTAACTCTACCACTTTTTTTCTGCAATGTCTTGCGAACGAATCTGATTTCCGTAATCTCGGAAATATTCCCATTATCAATCAATTATTTTTCTGCTTATGCTATATTATTTGTATTCACTCGAAAATAGCTCTGTGATTTTTACATCCAGAGCCTTTGCAATTTGTTCAAGCTGGTATAGTGTCGGAGATATTTTCCCATTCTCAATATCATTGAGGCTTGTCTTACTTATTCCTGATAACTGCTCCAGCTGTTTCAATGTCAGATGTTTTGTGGTTCGAGCCTGCCATGTGAGTATTTCCATAGGTACCTCGATTCATTTTATGCATGCGCTGGAATCTGCTGCCATCTGATATTTTATTTCATAAAGGAGGTTCTATGAAGAGAAACTTTTTTGCAGTAGTTTTGTCCGTATCTTTGATTCTTTGTTCCTGTGGCGGATCTTCTGCTGACCTATCGGATAATTTATCTGTAAAAATCGATGATGATAATACACTTTCTTTGTATGCATCCAGAGAGGATACTGAATCTATTCTTGGTTCTGCATCCGGCACTAACGCTCTCGGATTATTTGAATATGGTTCTGTTTCTATCGGTTATACTGATGATAAAGTGTCAGCCATTGTCCTTGAAGATGATTTTTATTCCACTGTTCCTGGATTGCGGATCGGTTCCTCTGACTATGCGGATATGGATTTATCTTTTGCTGAAATTGGAAAAAATTCGATTTCTGAAACGTATTTCTCTTATAGTGAAGGAGAATATTCTCAGATAGATGATTCGATTTCCGATGCATCTTTTGAAGATGGTGCGTACCTCGATGTTATAGTTGACGATTCTAATTCAATAAAAACTATTGGAATCTATGATATGTATTCTGCAAAAACTGCAGATTTTGACAAATAAAAAGCTGCCCCAGTATTGGCGTACCGAGACAGCTCTGCATGCTCCGAGGATACATGCTGAAATCCAAATTTATTGTATCATTTCGGAGCGCATTTATCAACTAATGCGCTATTTTTGCGCTCTTTTTTAGGAGGCGATACTATGAAATTACCGAATGGATATGGAAGTGTTGTGAAGCTGGATGGAAAAAGAAGAAAGCCATGGGCTGTCAGAATCTCCTACCTGCAGGAGCAGCCCGATGGAACTGTGAAAAGA
>JAQVCP010000087.1 GCA_028689735.1 Hespellia sp.
GCCGGATTTCATGAAGTAGCAGGAGGAAAATATAAATGGCATCAATGAGAGATATCAAACGGCGTCGCACGAGTATTCAGAGCACGCAGCAGATTACCAAAGCCATGAAACTTGTTTCTACTGTAAAACTACAAAAAGCAAGAGCCCATGCTGAGAGCTCAAAAGCATATTTTGATTGTATGTATACCACCATTCGTTCCATGCTTTCCAAGGCAGGGGAGATCAACCATCCATATTTGAAGCCGAATGCTTCTGAGAAAATCGGAATCATTGTGGTTACTTCAAACCGTGGACTTGCAGGTGGATACAATTCCAATGTTGTAAAATTAATTACAAGTGGAGGGTTCAATCCGGAGAATGTACGTATTTATGCAGTTGGGTCCAAGGGTGCAGAATCATTGGCCCATAAGGGATACGGAGAAGTGGTAGCGGATTATTCCGAAATCATTGAGAATCCGACCTACGCAGATGCCAGAGCCATTGGCACACAAGTGCTGAATGACTTTACCAGTGGAGACATCGGTGAGATTTATCTGGCTTATACATTTTTCAAGAACACGGTCAGCCATATTCCGAAGCTTATGAAGCTTCTGCCGTTGAGTGCTGAGGACGTGCGGATGAGCACGGAGGATGCAGCAGGAGAGACAGAGAAGCAGGATGCGCTGACGCTGATGGAGTTTGAACCCAATGAAGAAGAGGCAATTAATTTGCTGATTCCAAAATATATGACAAGTATTCTCTATGGAGCTTTTGTGGAGGCTGTCGCAAGTGAGAATGGCGCGCGTATGCAGGCCATGGATTCCGCGACAGACAATGCAGAAGAGATGATAGATGATTTGGGATTGAAATATAATAGAGCCCGCCAGGGAGCTATTACACAAGAATTAACAGAAATTATTGCTGGAGCTGAGGCATTGGCCTAGAGCACTTAGCGAGGTTTTGTCGAGCTTAGTACGAGGGCCGTTCGGAGGAACTTGGCGAGGTATTTTCGAGTCTAGTGAATCGGAACTTCCTTTGTAATAAGTAGGGAGAAGAATAAAACATGGAAACGAGGAGGAAAGAATGGCAGATAAAAATATAGGCAGGATTACTCAGATTATCGGTGCCGTACTTGATGTAAAATACACCGATGGTAATCTTCCGGAGATTAATGACGCTATCGACATTCCTTTAAAGGAAGGCGGAAAATTAGTCTGCGAGGTTGCACAGCATTTGGGTGATGACACAGTAAGATGTATCGCCATGGGTCCTACTGATGGATTGGTACGTGGAATGGATGCGGTCGCAACCGGTGGTCCAATCATGGTTCCGGTCGGTGAGAGCACACTGGGACGTATCTTCAACGTATTGGGAGAAGCAATTGATGAGAAGCCGGACCCTACAGATGTAGAGTATGCACCGATTCACAGAAAAGCTCCTGAATTTGAAGAGCAGGCAACAGAGACAGAAATGTTAGAGACAGGTATCAAGGTAGTTGATCTGCTTTGTCCCTATCAAAAAGGTGGTAAGATTGGGTTGTTCGGTGGTGCCGGTGTAGGCAAGACCGTACTGATCCAGGAACTGATCACTAATATCGCAACAGAGCATGGTGGATATTCTGTATTTACCGGTGTTGGAGAGCGAACACGTGAAGGAAATGACCTTTACTATGAGATGACAGAATCCGGGGTTATCAATAAGACAGCTATGGTATTCGGTCAGATGAATGAGCCGCCCGGAGCCCGTATGAGAGTTGGTCTTTCCGGACTTACAATGGCTGAGTATTTCCGTGATAAAGGTGGAAAGGATGTGCTGTTGTTCATCGATAACATTTTCCGTTTCACACAGGCTGGATCCGAGGTGTCCGCACTTCTTGGACGTATGCCTTCAGCGGTAGGTTATCAGCCTACACTTCAGACAGAGATGGGTGCACTTCAGGAGCGTATCACATCAACGAAAAACGGTTCTATCACATCTGTACAGGCAGTTTATGTACCGGCCGATGACCTTACTGACCCGGCTCCGGCTACAACATTTGCCCACCTGGATGCTACCACTGTATTATCTCGTGCGATTACAGAGCTTGGTATCTATCCGGCTGTAGACCCGCTGGAATCTACCTCCAGAATTCTGGATCCACATATTGTGGGAGATGAGCACTACAAGGTTGCCCGCGGAGTACAGGAGATTCTTCAAAAATACAAAGAGCTGCAGGATATTATTGCAATTCTTGGTATGGATGAGCTTTCAGAAAGTGATAAGCTGGTCGTATCCCGTGCGAGAAAGGTACAGAGATTCCTGTCACAGCCATTCCATGTAGCGACACAGTTTACAGGATTGGAAGGAAAATATGTGTCAATCAACGAGACGATTCAAGGCTTCAAGGAAATCTTAGAAGGACTGCACGATGATGTTCCAGAAGGATATTTCTTAAATGCAGGAAGTATCAGTGATGTACTTGCCCGCGTGAAGTAGGAGGGAGTCCTATGGCAGAGAATAAATTTGAGCTTAAGATAATTACTCCGGATGCGATGTTCTATGAGAGAGAAGCTGATTTTGTTGAATTTACAGCGACCACAGGAGAGATGGGCGTCTATGCGCAACATGTGCCGACGACTACGATTCTGGAGCCATGTGTCGTGACCATTCATAATGGTGATGAGCAGAAAAAGGCAGCAGTTGCAGGTGGATTCGTTGAGATTCTCAAGGAGAGGATCACAATCATGGCAGAGGATGCCAACTGGCCGGAGGATATCGACCTGGAACGAGCAAAGAAAGCCAAGGAGCGTGCAGAAAAATGGCTGACCCGAAAGGATGATGCCAAGACTGATGTTGCAAGGGCTGAGACTGCATTGAAACGTGCGATTGCCAGAATAGAGGCAGTAGAGAAGTAATAAAGAATCTGAAATGAAAAATCTAAAATAAAAAATCTAAAACAAAGAATCTAAAATAAAAAATATAAAACAAAGAATGAAGCAGGTTGTTGCTGTTTTCTTAGAATGTATGGTGCCCATTCTCGGGCACCATATGTTTATCTAAAAGAATTAATCTATGTTGTTCCGTTTCGGAGCAGAGAAATCATATAACAAATAAATTTTTTTTCGGTTGGAGGGGGATTGGATTCCTGAATAAGTTTTCTGGCATTTGTTGTGGCGGGGAGAAGTAGAAGTGAGTGGGAAAGTTCCCCGCTGGGAGGGGATCAACTTGGCAGATTAGTTGGTGAGAAAGCGGGTAGAAACAGAAGGAAGTTAGAAATATCCCGCTGGGAGGGTATCAACTAGGCAAGTTGGTTGGTGAGAAAGCGGGTAGAAACAGAAGTAAGTGAGGAACATCTCGCTGGGAGGGGATCAACTTGGCAAGTTAGTTGGTGAGAAAGCGGGGAGAAACAGAAGTAAGTTAGGGACGCCCCGCCGTGAGGGCATCAATCTAGCAAGTTGGTTGGTAGAAGGCGGGTGGAATTAGAATAAAGTGAGAAACACCCCGTCAGGATTGCGTCAACTACACAAGTTGGTTTGTGAGAAAGCGGGGAGAATTAGAATAAAGTGGGGAACACCCGCCGTGATGGCATCAACTTGGCAAGTTGGTTTGTGAGAAAGCGGGTAGAAACAGAAGCAAGTGAGAAACAGCCCGCCGAGAGGGGTATCGATCTAGCAAGTTGGCTAGTGGAAGGCGGGGAGAATTAGAATAAAGTGAGAAACACCCCGTCAGGATTGCATCAACTTGGCGAGTTAGTTTGTGAGAAAGCGGGGAGAATTAGAATAAAGTGAGGAACACCCCGCCGAGAGGGCATCAATCTAGCAAGTTGGTTAGTAGAAGGCAGGTAGAAACAGAAGTAAGTGAGGAACACCCCGCCGAGAGGGTATCAATCTAGCGAGTTGGTTAGCAGAAGGCGGGTAGAAACAGAAGCAAGTGAGAAACAGCCCGCCAGGGTGGCATCAACTTGGCAAGTTAGTTTGTGAGAAAGCGGGGAGAATTAGAATAAAGTGAGGAACACCCCGCCGAGAGGGTATCAATCTACCGAGTTGGTTAGTAGAAGGCGGGGAGAAACAGAAGTAAGTGAGGAACACCCCGCCGAGAGGGGTATCGATCTAGCAAGTTGGCTAGTGGAAGGCGGGGAGAATTAGAATAAAGTGGGGAACACCCCGTCAGGATGGCATCAACTAGGCGAGTTAGTTTGTGAGAAAGCGGGGAGAATTAGAATAAAGTGGGGAACACCCGCCGAGAGGGTATCAATCTAGCGAGTTGGTTAGCAGAAGGCGGGGAGAAACAGAAGCAAGTGAGAAACACCCCGCTAGGAGGGTATCAACTTGGCAAGTTAGTTTGTGAGAAAGGCGGGGAGAAATAGAAGCAAGTGAGAAACACCCCGTCAGGATGGCATCAACTACACAAGTTAGTTTGTGAGAAAGGCGGGGAGAAACAGAAGCAAGTGAGAAACACCCCGCCGGGCTTGCATCAATCTAGCAAGTTACCTACTGAAAAGGCGGGAGGAAGCAACATCAAGTAAACTTCTCCCTGCCCAACGACAAAGAATTAAAATAAACAAATGGAGGGATAGTGTGAACGAAGTAAAAGAACACTTACAGCATGAATTAGAGAAACTTTCAACAATCGAGAGAATGGCAGAAAAAGATCTAAGAGAAGCTCCAGAAGGGAGTTTGGTAATCTCGAAAAGCGGAAATCGAACACAATATTATCACAGGACAGATCCAAAAAACTTTCATGGAAAATATATACGGAAGGACAATAAAAAGCTGGCAAAACAACTTGCTCAGAAAGATTATGCAGAGAAAATACTTTCACTTGTAAAAAAAGGAAAAAAGCAGTTGATAAATTTTCTATCAATATGTGAGTTCGATGGAATAGGAACAATGTATGAGGAGTTATCACAATCCAGACGAAACTTAATTTCTCCGTATATCCTTCCAGAAGACGAATACATTGCGCATTGGGAGCAGCTCCAAAAAGAAAATATAGAAAAAGCATTAAAAAGTCAAGCCTATCAATCTTATCAAGCATCTACTTCTTTTTATAATATTCTCCCAGAAATCTACACAGAAAAAGGCGAGCAAGTTCGCTCGAAGTCAGAAAAAATTCTGGCAGATAAATTTTATATGAAAGGGATTCCATATGTATATGAAATGCCGTTGTATCTGAAAGGGTATGGCTATATTAGACCGGATTTCACTGTGCTTAATAAAAGGACGCGAAAAGAATACTATTGGGAACATCTGGGACTTATGTCTGATGAGAATTATTGTGAAAAAGCAATAAAGAAAATAGAATGTTTTGAGAAGAATAAGATTTTTCCGGGAGCGCAATTACTTCTCACATATGAAACAAAAAACAATCCACTGAATATGAAGATAGTAGATAAAATAATTCAGGAGTATTTGATGTAGCCGTTCGTGCTGAAACCCAATGAAATGTCATTGAAATTGCACAAAATACATTGACAGTGAGGATGCCAATTTAGTAAAGTGGTAAGTAAGACAACGTAATACATAGAAGGAGAGAAAAGATGGAAAAAGCAAAAGTATATTTTACAAATATGCGTACCCAGAATGGTGATAACTTACAGGGCAAATTAGAGCGACTGATAAAAAAAGCCGGTATTGGACAGATTGATTTTGAGGACAAGTATGTAGCGATCAAGATTCATTTCGGCGAGCCGGGTAACCTCGCATATCTGAGACCGAATTATGCAAAGACAGTAGTAGATGTTATTAAGGAATTAGGTGGAAAGCCATATCTGACAGACTGCAATACTTTATATGTGGGTGGGCGCAAGAATGCCTTGGATCACATTCAGTCGGCATACGAGAATGGATTCTCACCATTTTCTACAGGATGTCACATTCTGATTGGTGATGGACTTAAGGGAACGGATGAGGCACTTGTTCCGGTAGAAGGCGGAGTGTATGTAAAAGAGGCAAAGATTGGCCGTGCGGTGATGGATGCAGATGTATTTATCTCTCTCAGCCACTTTAAAGGGCATGAGGCAGCAGGATTTGGCGGCGCACTTAAGAATATTGGTATGGGATGTGGTTCCCGTGCAGGTAAGATGGAACAGCATAGTGCTGGAAAACCATACGTATATGAGGATGATTGCGTGGGCTGTGGTGCATGTACCAGAATTTGTGCCCACGGGGCAGCAGTTGTAACAGATGGAATCGCAGCGATTGACCATGATAAATGTGTAGGATGCGGACGTTGTATTGGAGTCTGTCCAAAAGATGCAGTACAGCCTGCAAGTGATGAGTCCAACGATATCCTAAACTGCAAGATTGCAGAGTACACAAAGGCTGTTATCGATGGAAGACCTCATTTCCATATCAGTCTGGTTGTTGATGTATCCCCATACTGTGACTGCCATGCGGAAAATGATGTTGCAATTGTTCCGAATATTGGTATGTTTGCGAGTTTTGATCCAGTTGCACTGGATGTGGCATGTGCGGATGCTGTCAATGCGCAGCAGCCATATGTAGGAAGTATGCTGGATGAGAATATCAAGGCGGGACATAATCTGAACGATCATTTTACAACGGTATTCCCGACAACAAACTGGAAAAGTGCCATTGCGCATGGTGTGAAGATTGGAATTGGCACGGATGAGTACGAATTGATTGAAGTGAAATAATGAATTGAAGTAAAACAGTGAATTGAAGTAAGACAGTGAATTGAAGTAAAACAGTGAAATGAAGTGAAACAGTGAAATGAAGTAAAACAGCGAATGTCATAAAACGAAAGAATATAGACGAAACAAAACCAAAAAAGAGTATAAAATTCTAAAAATCGAAATAGAATGATGCAAACGAAAGAAAACAAAAATTGATTTCTACCTTTTGCTGTGCTAATCTATTATTAAATGGAAAGTCCGAGTGAAATGCATAGGTCATACTTGAAAAACCTGGAAAGAGCGAAATGACGCCACTCGAAAAGTCCAGAAAATGGAAGGGAAGGTAGTAGTATGAAGAATTTTATTGTAGGATCTGGCTGGAAAATGGTGAAGAGTTACCAGAATACGCTTGAAACAGCGAAGGAGTTGGAAAAGAAGCTGGAAGGATTTCATGATTTTCGTGTGGTAATTTATCCATCTTATCCAGCACTTCCAGAAGTTTGCAGAAATGTGTCTCCGGACAGTGCCCTAAAGATTGGCGGCCAGGATATGTTCTGGGAGGAAGAAGGTGCATTTACTGGAGAGGTGTCTGGGAAGATGCTTCTTGAGATCGGCTGCGAGTATGTGGAAATCAATCATCAGGAAAGAAGACGTTATCTGAAAGAAGACAATGAGATGTCTAACAGAAAACTGAGAGCTGCTGTTAAAATGGGCTTAAAGCCATTTCTTTGCTGCGGAGAAGAAGTGATGGACACAGATGAAATGGTTCAAGCTTTCATCAAGAAACAGCTTCATGAATTGCTTACAGGTGTCACAGCAGAAGAAGCAAAGCTCATTACATTTGCCTATGAGCCAATGTGGGCAATCGGTAAAAAAGAAACGGCGAACTTAGGGCATATCCAGATGGTTCATCACTATATCCGATTCGTAGTGGAAGAGATTTACGGAAAAGAAGTCGCAGATGCTGCACTGATTGTATATGGCGGTGGAATCAATATGGAGACATATCTTGATATTGCATCACTTCCGGATGTAAATGGTCTGTTTACGACTGGATGTGGTATCGACCCGGATACATACAGTAAGCTTGCAATTACGACAGCTCAGATGCTGAAGGAAAAAGGATTATAAGAGTTTTTGACATGTCATGGTGCAAGGCGGATTGTAAATATTTACAGGGATTATTTATTATTCTGGAATATAGATATTTGAAAGAACAGAGTCTGAAGTATTTTTTATATTTCAAGCTTTGTTCTTTTTTTGATAATTTCTTTACTTTCAATCGTAAGCATTGTATGATATTTGTATAGTGGCAAGGGTGCAACGAAATGGGAGGAAGATAGATGATTCCGTTAAAAGAACGAGCAGAAATTATTTTAAAAGAAGTTGAGGAAAAGGGCTCGGTACGAGTGGCAGACTTGAGCAAGATTATGGGATGCTCGGAAGTGACAATCCGTTCAGATATTACGAAGCTGGCTCAGCAGAGGCTTTTGAAGAAGACATACGGTGGTGCTGTAAAGAACGAAGAGCTTTTAGAGATACTGCTGGAACCTGGTGAGACCTTCCTACATCGTGAGAATAAGATTCGTGTTGCAGAAAAGGCGTATACTTATATTGAGAATAGAGAGTCTGTGTTGATTGAGAGCTCTACGACGGGATATTATCTTGCGCAATGTATTGTTCAGCATCCGGAAAAGAGAGTTATCGTTGTCACGAATTCTGTTGTAATTGCAGCGTTGCTGTCAAAGGCGAAGCATGTGGAATTGTTTTTGGCAGGAGGGAATGTAATGGGAACATTACCGACTACATTAGATACCATGGCAATAAGGTTTTTAGAACAATTTCACATTGACAAAGCGTTTGTCGGTGTCAATGGAATCAATCTTGAGACCGGGCTTACCGCCATGGGAACCCCACAGATGGAGATGAAGAGGAAGATGATTGAGATATCCAGGGATACCTATGTGCTTGCGGACAGTTCCAAATTTGGCAATGGGAAACTTTTTATAGTGTGTCCAATGAGCGATGTCAATGAGATCATAACCGATTCGGATGTGACAAAAGAGACACTGGCGCTGGCCGAAAAGTTGAATGTGAAGATTGTAGTTGTATAAGTTTGCATAAGCTTAAAAGAACTAGACAATTTATTCTATAATGTAAGATGCGTTGAATTCAGAGAGCGTTAATAATTTGTGATTTTTCACAAATTGTTAACGCTTTTTTAGTTATAAAAGACAAAAAAATCAATTTTAACCAAGAAAATATTTTCGCGTTATTGAAAGTAAATAAAAAGATAAAAATCTTTTGGGCGTTTTTCAAATAAAAAGAGTTTGATTTCAATCGAAAACAATGATATATTAAACGAAAGAGAAAGAACAGTAGTTGAAAAACACAAAAGAACCATAAGACAGAAAAAACTTAAGTCGAAAAAGAACAAAGGGAGTGGTAAATGTAATCGTAGATATTTACAGATGTTATTGGCCATGATATCTGATATATGAAATACACAATGTACATTGGGAGAGAACAGTTCGGACAAGAAATAAATAAGTAATAAAATCAATACAAATAAAAACGTGAAAACAGGAAAGAGAATATTGGAGGTATTAGATTATGATTATGAATTTTGTTAAAAAAGTTCCGGCAGGAATGATGGTAGTTCCATTACTTTTAGGATGTCTGGTTAATACAATTTTTCCCAATGCTCTGCAGATTGGTGGAATTACAACAGCAACATTTTCAAGCGCAGGCGGATCGTGTGCATTAGGTATTCTTCTGTTCTGTATGGGAACGACGCTGAAGTTGAAAGAAATGCCGATGGTACTGAAAAGAGGAGGAACACTTCTTCTTGCAAAGTTTGCAATTGGCGCACTACTTGGTATCATTGTTGGAAAATGTTTTGGCTCTGGCGGAATCCTTGGCTTATCTGCACTTGCAATCATCAGTGGTGTTACGAATAGTAACGGTAGTGTTTATTATTCCTTGATGACGGAGTATGGCGATGAAAAAGACTGTGCATGTTTCCCTGTATTAGCTTTAAATGATGGTCCGTTTCTTACTCTGGTAGCTCTTGGAACCAGTGGACTTGCAGATATCCCGATTATGTCATTAGTGGCTTGTCTGGTGCCGATTCTTGCAGGAATGATTCTTGGAAATCTTGATCACCAGGTAGCAGATTTCTTTGGACCAGTAGGCGGAGCGATTATTCCTTTCACAGGATTTGCACTTGGAGCAGGTATCAACCTTGTAAATGTGATAAAAGGTGGATTATCAGGTATTATTCTTGGTTTGATTACAATCTTTGTCGGTGGAGCATTTATCGTAGCAATCGATCACTTCGTTGGTGGAAGACCCGGATATGCAGGCTGGGCAGTGGCAACAACGGCGGGAAATGCGGTTGCAGTACCGGCGGCGGTAGCATTGGCAGATCCATCCCTTGCAAGTGTTGCAGAAATTGCAACGGTGCAGGTGGCAGCTTCGGTTGTATTATCAGCGATTCTCGTACCTTTTATTACCGGATGGTGGGCAAAGAAAAAGGGATGTCCGAAATACCCATTGCCTGGTCAGGATTTTAGTAAGGAGCGTATTGCAAAACCGTCCAAATAATTTGCAAAGAGGTGCAGTACAAGAAAGCAGGAAAGAAATTTTCCGGTATTTACTTTAACCTTATCAAACAAGCAGTAAATTGGATTGCAAATATCCGCTTGACAGAAAATCAAGATGAGAAGGGGTCGCAGCCTTCTCATCTTTTAAAGAAAACAGGAGGTTGCAAATGGGAAAGTTTTTAATGATTGCAGATGATTTCACCGGCGCCGGGGATGCTGGAGTTCAGATGACAAAAAATGGAATCGAGGCTCATATTGTTTTCAATACAGACAATATCAATCCTGAAAAATCGTATGTCATTGACTCGGAGTCGAGAAATATACCAAGAGAAGAAGCCTATAAAAAGGTAAGGAAAATTTTTAGGGAAATGGAAACGTATTCCTTTGACCACTATTATAAGAAAATTGATTCCACACTTCGTGGAAATCTGAAAGAAGAGTTAGTTGCAGCAGAGGAAGTGTTAAAACCTGATTTAATTGTTTTTAATCCGGGAAATCCGGATTCCAATCGAACCGTTGTGGATGGAACATTGATGTTTAATGGCATAAGAATCTGTGAGACAGAGATTATGAGAGATCCATTGTCACTGGTGAAAGAGGATAATCTGAAAAAACTGCTTGAGACAGAGATGCAGGATGCGGTTCAGTATTTTTCGCTCAATCAGGTGAGAAGCGGGCAGCTTGAACTGGATGGTTCAAAATATATTACATTTGATGTATTAGAAAATCGGGATTTGGAAGCAGTTGTCCGTTTTGTGCTTAACAGTGGGAAAAAGGTTCTGTGGGTTGGTTCCGCGGGTATGGCAAATGCACTGTTTAAAACACTGCAGCCCAAATATCCGGTACTCAGTCTGGTGGGGAGTATCAGTGACACTTCCAGATCACAGGTTCGGGCAGCCGAGGAGTCTGGCGCTCAGATTGTGAAAATGGATGTGGCTGAATTGCTGAAGGGGGCAAAATTAGAGGCAGTTGCAAAAGAAGCCATTCTGGGATTGAAGATAGGTAATGATGTCGTTGTAGTTTCGGCCAAAGAGCACGAGGACTATCTGCATGCTGTCGATGTGGGGAGCAGAATGGGAATGAAACGCGGAGATGTCGCGAAATACACACAGGAAAAAATAGGTGAGTTGTCGAAGATGATACTGAAAGAAGCGAAGGTCTGTGGAGTATTTCTGACAGGCGGGGATACTGCAATCAGTGTGACAGAGAAAAACCATGCACATGGTGCCACAATAAAAGATGAAGTGCTTCCAATCATAGCGTTAGTGGAATTGGATGGCGGAGATTATCCGGGTCTGCCTTGTATCGTAAAAGGCGGTTCCATCGGTGACAAGGATGCGCTGGTTGGTTCTATTAAATATTTTAAAGAAAGATAGAGGAGGGAAAGTATTATGAAAATATTAGGAATTACCTTAGGGGATCTTGCGGGAGTAGGTCCTGAAATTGCAGTGAAGGCACTTGCTGACCCCAGTGGTCTGGAGGGGAAATATGTTGTATATGGTGCGAAAGATATCATGCAGTACTACAGTGATATGATGGGGCTTGAATGTGAGTTCAAAGAAATATCTGATGTAAGCGAATATGAAGATGGAAAGATCAATGTCATCGACCCGGCTGGCCTTACGATGGATGAATACGAGATCGGACAGCTTTCAGCAAAGTGTGGAGATGCTGCATATAAATATATTGAAAAATCAATTCAGGATGCCAGTGATGGTAAGATTGATGCAGTGGTAACGGCACCTTTGAATAAAGAAGCATTACATAATGGTGGACATAATTTTGATGGACACACAGAGATTTTCGCAACGCTGACAGGCACAAAGAAATATGCCATGATGTTCTACGGACCATTGAAAATCATGCATGTGTCGACCCACTGTTCACTGCGTGAAGCCTGTGACCGTGTGAAAAAACAGCGAGTTCTCGATGTAATTGAGCTTCTGGATGATGCAATGAAACGTACTGGTCTGGATAACCCGAAGATTGCAGTAGCGGGATTAAATCCTCACGCAGGTGAAAATGGATTATTTGGAACGGAAGAGATTGAAGAAGTGATTCCTGCAATCGAAGAAGCACGTGCAAAGGGAATCAATGTAGTAGGTCCGATTCCTCCGGATTCTGTGTACAACAAGACTTTAAACGGAATCTATGATGCGGCGGTTGCTATGTATCATGATCAGGGGCATATCGCAGCGAAGCTCAATCTCATGAGTGAATGTGTAAACTGCACGATTGGTCTCCCAATCATCAGAACATCTGTAGACCATGGAACTGCATTTGATATTGCCGGGAAGGGTATTGCAAGTGAAGTGAATATGAAAGAGTCTATGAAAGTTGCGGAGCAGTTCTTGAATGAAAATCCTAATCCCCCAGCTATGCTGGGGCGAATGGAATAAGCAGAAGCGGTGATGATAACAACAAAAAACCTCCTATGATACAATGAGTATGGTATCGCAAGCCAAAACTCAAACATAG
>JAQVCP010000088.1 GCA_028689735.1 Hespellia sp.
ATTATACTGTTCATATGTGGCCTCCTTTTGTATGCGGTAATCCCTGTTACCATTAATCTTCAACTATTAATAGTTTACAGGTAAATCCACGAATCTACAACTGTGAGGTCACTTCATATTATCTATTTCCTCATTCCAAGGCAAAGCTCTTACTAAAAATGCAGATTCTTCTCCAATTCCTTCGCCACATCCTTGTGCCGAAAAATCAGCAGCCCCGCCGCAATCAGAACGCTGACTGCAACACAGATAACCGAAAGGAACCGAATCCGTACTACAACATGAAACAACAGCAGCACAAGCGGAATCACTCCGGTCACACATGCCATCAGATAATATACCAGATAAGACCTTGCTTCCAGCTTCTGTATCTTGGAGACAATATACATAAACAGCTGTACCAGCAGAACAAGAAGCGGGAAGACAATTTCTACCGACCAGCCACGCCATCCTGTAATCAAATCCCACGCCACACAGACGAACGTAATCCAAAGCAGCTGCCACATAGCATTTTTAAGCAGATTCCTTCGTTTTTTAAATGCAATAGAAATCAGGACCCATGCCATCGCTTCCCCTGCAAGTGCCAGAATGCACCACCAGTGCCCCGGAGTTGCCAGCACATTGACTACCACCATCAGCACCGCCAGTGCAATTGCCGAAAAATTCAGCCATTGATGGAACTTCACCCCAGTCGTCTTCTCTTCCTCCCGGGATGGATACTTGTCCTCAGGATACTCCACATGAATTCCATCTTCCTTTAGAATTTCAAAGAAATTGCGCTGAATATTCAGGCTGTCAAACTGGGACGTAAAATTCAGCACCAGCTCATCCTCAAAAGAACACATACACAGTTCAATTTTCGGAGTGCTGGTATACACTCCGAAATTCTTAATATACGGGCGATATTCTTCCGGCATATCCACCGTTCCCATATTGGAAAAAATAGCCGTCAGATCTCGCGAAGCCGCATACGTTCCTGCCATAATACTCCAGTTTTTCAATGCCAGAGGAGCCATACGCAGAATCGGATGCTTTTCCAGGGAAATGTATTCATTCATACGCATTGCCATCTTGTCCTTAGTAAGCTCTTCCTTAAAATAATTCCTGGTAGCTTCAATCACTTCCCCAAGAGAGTCTTTGCCTTCCCCGAACTGATATTCCGGATCAATCCATCCGAAGAAATTCAGCATCGATTCCGAGGGGAAGAACTTCCGCAGATTCACCGGAACCATGAATACCACTGGCCTGCGCATCTGCCGGACGCTCATCTCCCGGTGAAACGCACAGAAAAATACCGCAGTCAGATAGATTGTCATTGAACTGCCGTACTCCCGCGCTTTTTGAAGCACCTGCTGCACTGAAAGCACTCCCTCTGTAACCTGCAGTTCATCGTAATCTGATTTGACACCATGAAACTGATAGGCTTTCTTTTTTGGCTTCTCGCGTTTTGGAATGTCCTTGGAATAGTATTTGGAAAAACTGTCAAGCTCCTGGTCCCGTACCGTTATGGATTCATCAAGCAGAGACACCTCCTGCAGGTTCTTTTCCCGGTACCGAAGAAACAGATAATTCTTCACCAATTCCCGAATAAAATACGTTGCACCCGTTCCATCCGTCAGCACATGGAACACTTCAAAATTAATACGGCACTTATAATAATTGACACGGAACAAGAACTTCGTCTCATCCTCCACATACAGATTACTGCAAGGCGCCTTATATTCTTCCTTCACAATCGGTCGGAATTCGCTCTCTTCCAGATAGAACCAGAAAAGCCCCCTCCTTAGAACCGTTTTGAACAGCGGATATTTGAGCAGCGTCTTATCCAGGGCCTCCTGCAGGATTTCCTGCCGCACTTCTTCTTGTAGTTCACAGTAAAAACGAAACACTCTGGCATCCTTTTTACTTGCCGTAGCTGGAAATACCTTTGCCGCATTGTCGAGCTTTCTCCAGCTGGCTGATTTTGATTGTTTCAGGGACATTTTTATTCTTCTCCTATAAACTGATTAATCAAATCCAAACTTTCCTGCACATGCAGATATTTAATTCCTAATGCAAAATATCCATGAAGAGCATCCTTGATTCGGTGAATCTCTACCTCATTGCCAGCGTCCTTCATTCGTCTTCCATAATCCTCACCCTCATCCCGGAGCGGATCGAATTCCGCCGTAATCACCAATGCTCTCGGAAGATTGGTAAGATCATCCTCCAGTATCGGTGCGAAATAAGGACTCAGCCGATCCTCTTCTTTGCTCTGATAAAGATTCAGATAATCCTGAAGCTTTCCACAGGTCAGCAGATAATCACTTCCATTCTCATGCACAGATTTGTATACAGAATGTTCACTGTAATCATTATTCGTTGCGGGATAGATCAAAATCTGGTTCTTGGCCTTGAATTCATTCCGATCCCGCGCCAGCAGACACACCGCCGCCGCCAGATTTCCACCTGCACTGTCTCCTATGATTGTAACATTTTCCCGATCGACTTTAAAGATGAATTCATCATGAAAAATGGAACATGCTACCGTATAGCAATCTTCCAGTCCCGCTGGAAACGGATGCTCCGGTGCCAGCCTGTAATCGGCAACAATCACAATCTTCCCGGTACTCTTTGAGAGCATGGCACAGATTCGCTCATAATTATCCAGTGAGTCCGTCACCCAGCCTCCACCGTGAAAATAAATCATCACCGGCCAGGAGTCCGATGTCTCTTCCGTCTTTTTCTTCACTTCTTCACTTGGAAAGAATACCCGTACTGGGACTTCAAAATTCCCATTATAAATCTTAGAGTCAATCTTTACATTAAAAATCTTCAGTGGATCGAGCGCTTTCAGATTGGCAAATGCTCTTGCAGCATCCACCTGAATCTCCCCATAGGATAAAGCAGACAGAACTGCCCGCATTGTCTTATTAATTGTCATTTTTATTCCCCATCTTCCTCTTGCATCATTTTTAGTGTCTTAACGTTCACGCCGTTCACTTCAATATGGTCATCCACTGCAATGACAAGGCACTGACGGTTGTCAATGATTCTCGTCTCCACCAGATCTGCACGGTTCGGATTCACCTTGATAATTACATCCGGTGTCTCAATATTGAATTTTTTCGTTTCTGCAATGTTCGCTGCCAGAAGTGGTGTGTTCTCTCCCACTTTTTGTTCATACTGCTGATCAAAATACTCCAGCTTCTCATTGTCCACACCGCTGCTGGCAAGTACCCGCTTCACATCGGGTTTTGTCAGAACCAGCGGCTCCGGATTGTCCTTGCTCTCTTCAATCATCTCATTCAAAGTCTCATGGATATTCTTTACAACCTCATAGTCACAGTCTTCCCCCAGTGTATCTGTAACAATCGCGTGGAAAGTCTCTTTCTGAGTATCTGCGGTAAGCGGAAGTTCACTTCCAAGTACCTCCTCGATGAACACCGGCTGAAGATCCTCTGCCTTTTTTGAATAGTACAGTACTTCGTGGATGTCTACATTCCGGTCATTAAATGCCGGGAACAGAAAGCCCTTCACCGGACCTTCTACCAGCCAGTCTCTCACACGGTCCTCAATGTTATTCTTTTCAATATTATAACTCAGTCCTGCCTTGGTCAGATTCACCGGGCAGATACTGCACAGAATATGGTCATAGACATCCTCCGACGCATCATACATCTCCAACCCGTCCGATGATCTTCCCGGAATATCATAGACTGAATGAATCAGTATGATAAAATAGTTTTCATCATATTCATAGCTGTTGATTACCTTGTCATAAAATTCATCCAGCAGTGTATCATCCTTCAGCTTGCTGTCCCGCAGACGTATCAGGAATTCCTGCGTCCCTCCAGCCTGTTCCTGCTCCAGTGGAAATGCCATATTCATCAGGTTCTTTCCAATCGTTCCTGCCAGTGTATGTCTGAAAATATCAAAATACTTGAACGCCTCTTCCTCCGGAAGCGCAAGAAAAGCCTCCTTGGATTCAAACTTTTTTTCCTTTTCATGATCTACATAACACCCACAGATTCTCGTAATGGCACAGTTTGCCGGCGTAAATTGTTTTCTGATTTCCAGTACTTCTTTTTTATTCATTTGTTAAACCATCCTAGTCTTTTTTCTATATGCTCTTTTGTATACACTATTACAAATCGTAAGGCGTTGCCTGATATACATAATAATTAAGCCAGTTCGTGTACAAGTTGTTGGCATGCGCACGCCATGTAAGTACAGGCTTATTCTCTGGGTCATCATCCGGGTAATAATTCACAGGCATCTTAATATCCATTCCTTTTGCCTTATCTCTCTTGTATTCCGTATCCAGAGTGATGCGGTCATATTCCGGATGCCCCATCACAAAGATCTGCTTTCCTTCCTCTGCCATGCACAAAAATACCCCTGCCTGCTCGGAGGATGCCAGAATCGTAATTCTCTCATCTGCTTCAATCAGCTCTCTCGGCACGGTCGTATGTCTGGAATGTGGTGCATAAAAAATATCATCGAATCCTCGCACCAGTGGAATCTTCCGATTGCGGACCCGGTGTCGGTAGACTCCGAACATTTTTTCCGGAAGCATCACCTTATTGATTCCAAAATGGTGATAAATAGCCGCCTGTGCGCCCCAGCATAAATGAAGTGTGGACGTGACGTTGGTCTTCGTCCACTCCATAATCTCGACCAGTTCCTTCCAGTAGTCTACTTCCTCGAACTCCATCTGCTCCAGTGGTGCTCCGGTTATGATAAAACCGTCAAATCTCTGATCTTTAATTGCAGAGAACGACTCATAGAACTGATTGATATGGCTTGCTGACGTATTCTTTGACACGTGATTTGTCACATTTACAAATGTAACATCTACCTGAATCGGTGTATTGGAAAGAGAACGCAGAATCTGAAGCTCTGTGTCTTCCTTTAATGGCATCAGGTTCAACAATCCGATCTTGATTGGACGGATATCCTGATGTGTTGCCCGGTATTCATCCATCACAAATATATTTTCCTGTTCCAGAATTTCTTTTACTGGCAAATCATTTTGTACACGAATTGGCATAGTCTAATCCTCTCTTTTCTCTTTGTCAGTTCTCTCTTGTTCATTCCTGCACTCTGAATCAACTGACTTTGTTTCCTTTTTTACATCCTGTGGTTTTTCCTGCTGTTTTGAACGATAGGCTGATACGCAGGATTCTCCGACTTCTTCTTTATGTATAAAGTCTCCTTCACTGTCCACATAATTTTGCTGACTGTAATACTCGGTGTCTGTTGGCAGATTCTTCTTCTGCAGCTGATGTTCAAGGAGCATCTTAGTGATGTAGAAAATCACGCCAAAGGTCGGAACCCCGAGGATCATTCCCGGAACCCCGAAAAGTCCGCCCCCCACAAGGATTGCGAACACTACCCAGAAAGCAGACAGTCCCGTGCTGTTTCCCAGAATCTTTGGTCCGATGATATTCCCGTCAATCTGCTGCAGGACGAGAATAAATATAATAAAGTAGATTCCTTTTCTTGGATCATCCAGCAAAATCAAAAGTGCGCTTGGAATCGCTCCGATGTAAGGGCCGAAAAAAGGAATAACATTCGTCACGCCGATAATCACGCTGACCAGCATGACATATGGCATCTTCAAAAGGGACATTCCGAAAAAACATAGAATTCCGATAATCAGTGAATCGATGATCTTTCCTATAATAAATCCGCCAAAAATCTCATTACTCTTCATCGTGATATGAAGAATCATGTTCGCTTTGGATGGCTGAAACAGTGCATAGACTATCTTTTTGCTCTGACTCGTCAATGTACTTTTTCCAAAAAGCACATAAATGGCAATAATCAGTCCAATCACCATATTGAACAGTACACTTACAATATTGATCACACCAGCTGTCAGGTTTGTCATCAATACATTCGTCTGCTTCAAAAGATCTGTCTGAAGCCAGGTCTGGAAGTAATCCGTTCCCTGCTGCAAAAGATTTTTCACAATTCTGCCGACGGTGGAGTCCGCCGAATACATCTCATTGATTTGTCCTACCATATCATTGAGCTGGGATGGTACCGTAAAAATCATGTCCCGGATACTCTGGAACAGTTCAGGAAGCATCATGTTGCAGAGAGTTACGATGATAGCGATCAGAAATGCGATGGATACACCAACGCCGATTCCCCGGGCAATGTTTTCTGCCTTTTCCTCATTTTTTATCTTCCTGGCAAAAAACGGTGTCAAAAATGCTTCTATTTTTTTTACCAATGGATTCAGCAGATATGCAAGCCCCAATCCAAAAATAATCGGCTGCAGAATCCCCAGAATATTATGAAGAAATTCGGAAATCACACTCAGTCTGAGCAGTGCAAAATAGAATACCACACAGGATGCCACAACCAGAAAACTGGTAAGTCCACGGTTAAAATGTGTCCGGAGCTTTGAAGGACCTTTCTTCCCGAACTCTGGAATTGCTTCGTAATATGCAGTCGATATATTCTTTTCTTTCCCTTCCGACCGTTGTTCTTCTTTTTCTTCTACCATTTTGTCATTTTCCATATTTTTCTTGCGGCAATTTTTCAGTCTGCCAATCAAATTGCAGACAACCGTAATCTCCTTCCATACCTAATATACAAATCTTATTCTACTTTGGAACGTTGCAATAAGACCCCGTTGAAATATATTATACGCTGTTCTTCATCTATGAGTCAACATGAAAAAGCGCCGCATCGCGACGCTTCTTCTACTTCCCGCTCTTTTGCCAGGCTCCCATACTTTTTAACAGTGAAATGTAGCGCATTCCGTTGCATCTGTACTGTTGGCATCATGCCCTTCTACGCTGATTTTTCCAGCTTCACATTTACATTGATTGTTATAGGTACAATCAACTGCCTTGCAGTCCACACAACTGCAGTCCGAAGCTGTTTTCATGGAATTACTGTAGCCACTGTCTTTTCGCTCAACAAAGCTGTCACAGCAAGTCTCTTTTGGTTCCTTTGCGGATTCCCCGCCTACTTTGATGGAATCCAGATCACAGAGGAAATTCTGATTATGCGCACAAGTCTGTACGCTGCATTTTAATTCTGGCATAAAAATACCTCCTTGTTTTTGCAGCAGGAAAGCCGTCAATCGCCGCTTTCCCACATGCTGTTGTACAGGAGGTATTATGCCCTATTTTTTCTTTTTATATTCTACTTCGATTTTACGAATTTCTTTCGTGCGGATCTCTTTGCAAATGTCATCGATAAATGTATCAATCTGCTTCTGACCTTCATCACCCAAGAATCTGCTGCTCACAGAAATCACACCTTCATTCTCTTCCTTCTCGCCTACAACGATACGGTATGGAACTTTCGCAAGACGGGCTTCACGAATCTTATACCCGATCTTCTCCGCTCTCTCATCTACTGTACATTTGATTCCGTTCTCCTTCAGCTGAGCCTCCACTTTCTTCGCATAATCGTGGAATTTTTCAGAAATCGGCAGGATGCGAACCTGTTCCGGACAAAGCCATGTCGGGAACAGCCCGGCATATTTTTCAATCAGCCATGCAAGTGTTCTCTCGTAGCATCCAATGGAAGTACGGTGGATGATATATGGACGCTTCTTCTCTCCGTCCGTATCAACAAAGGACATATCAAAACGCTCTGCAAGGAACATATCCAACTGGATGGTAATCATCGTATCTTCTTTTCCATATACATTCTTTGCCTGAATGTCAAGCTTTGGTCCGTAGAATGCTGCCTCTCCTTCTACTTCCTTGTACTGAATTCCGATGTGATCCAGAATCTGGCGCATCTTATCTTCTACGATATCCCAGGTCTCGCGCGTTCCCATATATTTGCTCATATCTTTCGGGTCAGCAAGAGAGAGTTCATATGTCACATCTTCTTCTAATCCTAAAGTCTCCAGACAATATTTTGCCAAGTCAACGCAGCCCCGGAATTCCTCCTCTACCTGATCTGGACGTACAATCAGATGCCCTTCGGAAATGGTGAACTGTCTCACACGAGTCAGGCCATGCATCTCCCCGGAATCCTCATTACGGAACAGTGTAGATGTCTCACCATATCTGCATGGAAGGTCACGGTAACTTTTCTGGCTCTGTTTGTATACATAATACTGGAATGGGCATGTCATCGGACGAAGCGCAAATACTTCAGAGCCATCCTTTTCCTCATCTCCCAGAACGAACATTCCTTCTTTGTAGTGATCCCAGTGATCGGAAATCACATACAGATCTTTCTTTGCCATGAGCGGAGTTTTTGTCCTCATGTAACCACGCTTTTCTTCTTCATCCTCGATCCATCTCTGGAGCGTCTGAATCATTGCGGCACCCTTTGGCATCAGAAGTGGAAGACCCTGGCCGATCACATCAACCGTAGCGAAAAGTTCCATCTCACGTCCAAGCTTATTGTGATCGCGCTTTTTGATTTCTTCCAGATGTTCCATATGTTTTGCGAGGTCCTCTTTGTTTGTATAAGCAGTGCCGTAGATGCGTGTCAGCATCGCGTTATGCTCATCCCCTCTCCAATAAGCACCGGAAGAGGAAATCAGCTTGTAAGCCTTGATTCTGCTGGTACGGTCCACATGCGGTCCTGCACACAGATCCACAAAATCTCCCTGCTGATAGAACGAAATAATCTCTCCCTCGGGGAGATCATTGATCAGCTCCACCTTATATGGCTCACCTTTTTCTTCCATGAATTTGACTGCCTCGTCTCTTGGGAGCTCGAACCGTTCGATTTTCAATCCTTCTTTGATGATCTTCTTCATCTCTTTTTCGATTGCATCTAAATCCTCTCTGGAAAATGGCGCATGTTCAAAATCATAATAAAATCCATCTGCAATTGCTGGTCCAATTGCTAATTTTGCATCTGGATAGAGACGCTTTACTGCCTGTGCCATCACGTGGGATGCACTGTGTCTCAACGTCTGCAGTTCCTGATTTACTTCACTCATATTATACCTCACTTTTCTTTTCTTATGTCTATAGTCTGGTTGCGCTGTGGAGATACTACCCGGACTGCCAAAACCGCAATTCTTGTCAATAGAATAAAGAGTTTCGCCTGCGAAACTCCCGCGCAGAAGCGCGGTCACCTCAGCGACCATATTCCATTTGTGCGTAGTGCGCATCCCCCGGAGGGTTTTTGTGTAATAGGAAAGTTCAGAGCACTGTCCTATTACATAAAAATGTCCCTTCCTGTATCTCTACAGAAAGGGACGAGTTATCTTTTACTCGCGGTTCCACCCTAATTGAGCTGACTTATGTCAGAACCACTTCATTCGACGATAACGGAGTCACCGGACAGTTTTGCTGCCACTCAGAGGTAGTTTTCAAATAGTTCCGTAATAAGAAGCTTCCAGCCCATGACTTCTCTCTCTGTATCCTTCCATATCCTACTCTTCTCTTCAGCGTGTTTTCATTTACCAATAATTATAGCACCGGTTTTTTATTTGTCAACGGTGTAAAAATTTTATTTGTATCACTGCAAAAAACTCTCTCACCATATAATTGGGGAGTAAAATCGGATTTGCAGCTGCCGGAATCCCAATCAGTTTCGTATACCCGCACTGTTTTCCAATCTGAAGTGCACGATACATATGGAAATTGTTGGTCACCAGCCCGATTGGCTTTTGTGGATTACGCGTAAACGGCTTACTGTTCAGAAGGTTCTCACGCGTATTGGTCGACTGATCCTCCTTGACAATCCGATTCTTCGCGATTCCCCGCTCCATCAGATAGGATGCCATCGCCTCCGCTTCCGTGATCTCCTCTCCTTTGCCCCTTCCGCCGGAGACGATCACTCTTGTCTCTGGATTCTTGTCCAGATACTCCAACGCTTTATCCAGCCTTCGCGCCAGAGAGTTTGTCACCCAGGTGCCGCGCACCTGGGCGCCGAGGACGATGATATAGCCCAGTCCTTCCTCCGGCAGTGAAAGAAATGCACTGATTATGACAATCTCCGTCAGCACAAAAGTACACCAGAGCAGTCCCAGAGGAATCCACAGATATTCCGCAACACCCTTCGGAAGGATTTCTCCCACAAAGCTTCCCACAATATTCAATAACCCAAATACCAGCCAGAAGGATGCAAATGTCGTATCCTTCCGCCTGGTATAGATTAAGATTGCTATGTAATAAATCAGACATAATATTCCTAAATATAACATAGTCTACTCCACATTCTGATTAAAGATTTCTACCGCAGCATTTCTTATACTTCTTGCCAGAACCACATGGACACGGATCATTTCTTCCAATCTTCTTCTCTTTCACGACAGTTCCAGACTTTTTCTGCTCCAGATAGAGTGCTTTCTTTGTCGCCTCATCAAAAATGTTATCCCACTGTGGAAGCTCATATAACCAGTCTGCTTTTGCATCAACCATATTCTTGTAAAGCTTTTCTTTATCAAATGCAAGGCTGACCGCCGTATCCTCTGTCATTGTCTCAATTGGATTCTCTGCCTTCAAGCTGTCATTGATTCCGTCAAGGAAACCAACCATCGTCAGAAGTTCCTGTCCATATTTTTCAGCAAGTTCTTTGACGGTTCCCTTCACTTCTGTGTCTGGCTCGTTAAGAAGCTGCTCGTAAATCTCTTTTTCAATATTAAAATAAGTTCCCCAGAATTGCTGAAGTGCCGCATTGTCCATCTCTTTCGAATACGCCATATCTCTCCATTGATCTAATAAACATTTCTCTGCCATTGTGTGCTCCTCTTTTCTTTATCTTCATCTATGTCCGTGGACATTTCATTTTATACTTGCTCATTATATACGAATTTCCATTCAGAGTAAAGGGAAAAATCCGCAGGCAGCCCATAAGTATTTTGCATTTTTCACAATTATCTATTATAATGAATCTCAAATCAGTCAATTTGAAAGGATTCTACTATGAAAAAAACAAAACGTATTCTCGCACTCATTGGCGCCATTGCCCTGGTATGCCTTTATCTCAGCACTTTGATTTTTGCACTTATCGGAAGCCCTGCATCCCTCGAACTTCTCAAAGTCTCTGTTGCTGCAACCATACTGCTCCCCGTCTTATTGTATGGCTACTCGCTGGTTTACCGGCTTTCCAGAAAGAACAGAGATAACAAGGATGATGACTGAGAACGGATTTTCAAAATCCGTTCTAATTCTTCATTTTTATGCTCAACAAAATACCAGCTTTGCAATTTCAAGAGCTACATTCATGTGTGCTGCTCTTTCCTTTTCCTGTCTGTCATCTCCATTTTTCTTTTCGTTCTCCCTTATTCTCTTTCTTTTCATCAGATATTGTTCCATGGAAATCATCTCCTGAGGATTTTGTGTTTCACTTTGGTGCATATCATATCCCTCCATTTCCTGCCGACTCCGGCTGCTGTCTTATTGGATAAAAACTCCCCTATCTCACCTGGAAATTTCTATCTTTGCAGGCGATATCTTGCCTACGCCCACTCTATCATGTATATTCAGGATTGATCCGAAATATTCCACTTTTTTGATATAGTTCCTATGCCATAAAAAAAGGATTCCGCCCCAATACAGGCAGAACCCTTTTCATCTGTTCTATGACCATTTGTCACAATATATCTCTAATTATTTGTTGCGGTAGATAATCTCATCACGTCCCGGTCCATTGCTGACCATTGTGATTGGATAACCGATCTCACCTTCAATAAATTCGATATAGTTCTTACAATTCTCCGGAAGATCCTCATAATTCTTAATTCCACGGATATCGCTCTTCCATCCAGGAAGGACCTTAAGGACCGGTTTCGCTTTCTCAAGCAGATGTGTGGTCGGGAAGTCTGTTGTCACTTCACCATCGATCTCATAGCCGACACATACCGGAATTTCATCCAGATAGCCAAGTACATCAAGTACTGTAAATGCAACGTCTGTAGTTCCCTGCATTCTGCAGCCATATTTGGATGCAACACAGTCAAACCATCCCATTCTTCTCGGACGTCCTGTGGTCGCACCGAACTCTCCCCCGTCACCACCGCGGCGGCGAAGCTCATCTGCTTCATCTCCAAAAATCTCGCTGACAAATGCACCGGCTCCTACTGCACTGGAATATGCCTTGCAGACTGTGATAATCTGCTTGATCTCGTACGGTGGAATCCCTGCTCCAATTGCTCCATAAGCTGCCAGTGTAGAGGAAGAAGTTACCATCGGATAAATTCCGTGATCCGGATCCTTAAGAGAACCAAGCTGACCCTCTAGCAGAACTTCTTTTCCTTCCTTCATTGCATTGTAAAGATAGAGAGAAACATCGCACACATATGGTGCAACCATCTCTTTGTATCCTTGCAGTTCATTATATAAGTCATCAGGATTAATTGTTGGTTTATGATATAGATATTCCAGCATAACATTCTTCTGTTCTGCGATGCGAACTACTTTTTCTTTTAATAAATCATCATCAAATAATTCACTTACCTGGAAACCAATCTTTGCATATTTATCAGAATAAAATGGCGCAATTCCTGACTTTGTAGAGCCAAAGGACTTTCCGCCCAGACGCTCTTCCTCGTATGCATCAAATAACTTGTGGTATGACATTACCATCTGTGCTCTGTCAGAGACAAGAATTTTAGGAGCTGGAACTCCCTTTTCCACAATAGACTGAATCTCCTTGA
>JAQVCP010000166.1 GCA_028689735.1 Hespellia sp.
GCGACAGGAAAGAATACCGTCTGTTCTTGGTTCCTTTGAAACACTGATTTTCAAATTTTGTTTCATCGTCTTGGCTCCTTTCCGAGAGTGCTTTATGTGACCCTCTACTTGTTAGCCACGGGCGATGTGAAAACTTGAGGATGTCGGAAAAACTTTTTTGAAATTCTTCTCGGCAGTCTCTAAACGATGTGATACGGCACTGGGTGTGATACCATTGCGGGCTGCATATTCCTGCTTTGGTACCTTATTAATATGTATCTCAATCAGAAGCTCCGCCTGTTCTGGTTTGAGATACTCGCGAAGCATTCCGCAAACGGCTTCGTATTCATACTGCTTGTCCCGATTGATGGTATCCGTCATATCCGGGAACAAATCGATGGTGTTGCCTGCAGGCTCGTCCGATTCATCATCGACAAGCTGTACTCTGCCTTTTGTGCCATCCAGCTTTTTCGGAGCAGCTGTGGGACTGCTGTGACGGTCATGCCTGTGCCAGTTGTTGTACTCAGGGCGATTGAACAGTTCGTTGAATTTTTCCTGAATGCGTTTTTCCATCTCTGCGAAAGTCATACCGTCTGCATCTCCCAAGGAAAGAGAGAGCCACATTTCGTCACGGTCTACCTCCAATGTCTGTTTGGTGTTGTCATAGCTTACTTTGATTTTCATTTGATTGTCCTTTCCGTCTGAGCGGAAAGGCATGGACAACACCGGCTGCGATGGCATGAGACACCTTGTCTGCGAACAAAAAGAGCGCAACAAGAAAAGGGTACTCGTGCACTGCTTTTCAAAGGTCTCTTATGGAAACCAAAGAAGCTGCAGTATGTGTATCCTTGCCTAATTGCGCACTCAGACAATCGATATTTATTTTTCAGCTGTTATGGTCAGCTTTGCACCTGTGATTGCTTGTCCCTACACTATTACAAGGACATGGGCGGTTCGTTTAAGAACTACTTTTGTTAAAAAAGTTTAAAGTTTGAAATCAACAGAGAAAATTTGTGTTCGCTTGATTTCACTTCTTGTATTTAGCAGAAACTTGTGTTATAATGTAAAAGAGTATAACTGTCTGTCGCTGCGACTTTTCACATACAACACTTGTCGGAGGTTTAACCTCTGTAATTATTATAAAAAAAATAAGCCATCCCGACAGGATGACTGCGGAACGGCTCGGAGTTCTTCGGATGTTTTCGGAAAAACTCGGAAATATAATGGAGGTGCATAAAATATGCTATTAAGCGAATTCGTAAATACCTTATATAAATACAGTGATGGCAGCAGAAAAAAAGCCGATTACTTTGTTTTTCTCTTTGATACGTTAATTAAAGACTCGCCTGAATGTATCAATCCATTTTATGACCTTCAGGCAGATACCTTAGAGCGTTATTATAAGGAAACGAGTGTTGCCAAAACAAAAGCACATAAAGCAAGAGGTATGGCTGATATACATAAATTTGCAAAACACATTAACAGTTTAAGTGACAGCAACCAATTGTCATTGGAGACTGAATTCAAGAATCTAATCTCGGATTTTAACAAAGATGACAATCTCGGTTATGCCTGCACGGATTTATTTCTTCAGATACTGGACGAAATATATGACGGAACTTCCGTGCCATGTAAGAAGCCTTCCGCTCCGGCAGATAACAGTAGTCACGCACAAGTAAGAAACAACTTCTCTTTTCCTTTTCCTGATGTTGCTCCGGAACTAACTGGTGACCCTCTGTTTATTGTTACGGGAGCGGAACTGGGCATAACAAGGAGCGATGATGATTTCTCGGAATATCTGGAAAACACACAGGAGAAATACCAGACTATAAAAACGTTGCTCTATTCTGAAGTGCCAAGACCATTCTACGATTTTTATGTTTGCAACACCCTTACCTATAAGGTGAGCAAGGGCAGAAATTCCTATGAAATCCGCACCATCAATCGTGTTACGGCGGATATATTAGGTGACTGTACAAATTTTGTCATAATCACAGGCACAGGCGGTCTTGGAAAATCCATGATGATGCGACACCTTCTCTTGGATTGCATTGAGCAGTATCCTATTATAGAGAAACTGCCGATATTCATTCCGCTAAAGGATTTCGATGCCTCTTACGATGATTTGACCGAATATGTATATGAAAAATTTGATGCTCTTGGCGGTGGTATAGATTTAGAAGATTTTGAAGATGTATTATCAGAAGGAAAATGCTTATTACTTTTTGATGGATTGGACGAAATCCACAGTGATGTGCGAAAGCTGTTTGAAAAGAAATTGGATATATTTGCCGATAAGTATTCTAATAATATGTTTGTCATATCCTCTCGCCCTGCAATGTCCTTTGTTGCGTTCAATCGATTTACAGTCTTTGAATTGCAGCCCTTTACTAAATCGCAGGCATTATCGCTGATTGATAAATTGGAATTCCGCCCAGATGAGCCGACTATTAAAGCTGTTTTCCGTAAAAAGCTGGACGATGATTTATATCGTACCCACAGAGAATTTACAGAGAATCCACTCCTGCTCACTATTATGCTTATGACCTTTGAGCAGTTTGCGGAAGTTCCATCAAAAATGCATATTTTCTACAGGGAGGCTTATCTCACACTCTCTCAAAAACACGATGCCACAAAGGGAGCCTACAAACGAGCCTTATGCACAGGAGTAACCGCAGACAGATTCTCAGAGTATTTTTCGGAGTTCTGTGCAAGAACCTACTGTGATGAACGCTTCGATTTTACCGATGAGGATTTTGATAGATATT
>JAQVCP010000167.1 GCA_028689735.1 Hespellia sp.
ACACTTTTTTACAACTTTTTTATTTTATAACTCAAGCCCCATTTTTTCCCCATTTTATGGGCTTTTCGGGCACCTTATCTTCTAAGCCGTTCAATTTTGACCAGACATCACTTCCTATAAATAATGTTCCTGAAAGTCCATTTTGTTGTTTTCGTCCAGCTCCATGATGATAAAACTTCCCCGTCGTCCCTCCTGGCGAGGGTAAGAGAGACTTCCAGGATTAATCGCAATAATATCTGTTTCCCGGTCTATCAATGGTTTGTGGGTATGGCCGAACATCACGATATCCATCCCTCGGGACCGTCCTTCTTCCTTGATCCGTTCTGGTCCCATTGACACATAATAATTATGTCCATGGGAAATAAACGTCTTGTAAGGACCGATCATAAATTCTTCTTCTCTTGGAAGTTCTGAAAAGAAATCATTGTTGCCGCGTACCATATGTATCTCTTGGCAATCCGCCAGAGCCGCGATATAATCTTCTTCCCCCTCTACATCACCCAAATGTATCAGCATGTCAATCGAACCGGCAAACTCTACTGCCTTTTCCAATCCTTTATGATGTCCATGAGTATCGCTCACAATCAGTATCCTCATATATTCCATTCCCTCTCTCATCATCAATTTTTACCTTTTTTTGAAAGCGGTCTTTCCACTCCCCCGCTTGTCATTCCCGTATTCACCCACCATTATAGCTTTTTTTCAAGACGTTTTTTCATGGCTCTCAGTGCATTCCCCCTGTGACTGAGTTCATTCTTCTGCTCCGGTGTCATCTCTGCCGTGGAGCATCCGTACTCAGGCACATAGAAAATGGGGTCATAGCCAAATCCGTTTTCCCCGGCAAGCTCATGACCTATGATTCCCTCAATTGTACCACGCACAACCTCAGTCTCCTCCCCGGGAATGACTGCTGCGATAGCGCAGACAAAACGAGCCGTCCTTTTCTCATCCGCCACACCTTTCAGACGGTCAAGAAGCATCTGGTTCTTGATATCATAAGAAGTATCCACTCCTGCATAACGTGCAGAATAAATGCCCGGTTCTTTATTCAGATAATCAATCTCAAGACCGGAATCATCTGCCAGCACAATATCATTGGGCAGATATTCGGCAATTCCTGTCGCTTTCTTTATCGCATTTTCCTCGAAGGTGGTACCATCCTCTACGACCTCTACATCCACACCTGCCTCTTTCATAGAAAGAATCGGCATATTCAGGTCGCTGAGAATCATACGTATCTCTTCCATCTTATGTGCATTTCCCGTTGCAAATACTATTCTTTTTTCCATGATCTCACTCTTTTCCATTTATTCACATACAACTTGTACGCAACTTCTCTCCTTTGACTTTCTACTTCTCCGGCATCCTTTTTTGTCTCGGCGGTCTCGGACCCATGAACTGATAGAAATAGGTCTTAAGCATTCCATTATAAATCTTCCGGTTCTTATCTGCCTTCTTACCAAAATACCGTTCCGTCTCCTCATAGCTGGTAATCAGGTAAGCCGACCAGCTGTCAAGATTCTTATAACTGTCCCCAAGTGCTTTGTAGAGTGCCGGAAGTGCTTCTTTTTCCTCGAGGCGCTCACCGTACGGCGGATTAGTGATGATGAATCCGTATTTCTTGGGATGTCTGAGATCCTTGACATCTCTCTGCTGAAAATGAATCAGGTGATCCACGCCTGCCTCCTGTGCGTTCTTTCTCGCCGCCCGAACAATCTCGTCATCAACATCATATCCCTGAATATCCACTTCCACATCATGGTCAATCTTTTCATTTGCCTCATTGATTGCGTCATACCAGGCTTTCTTCGGAATCAGATTGGTCCATTCCTCCGCAGTAAATGAACGGTTCATCCCCGGTGCAATATTCGCCGCTATCATAGCCGCCTCAATCGGAAATGTACCACTTCCGCAGAACGGGTCAACAAGAATCCGGTCTTTCTTCCACGGGGTCAGCAAGATCAGTGCTGCTGCCAATGTTTCTGAAATCGGTGCAATACTGGCATACTGACGGTATCCACGTTTGTGCAGGGATGTTCCGGAGGTATCGATTCCCACGGTAACCATATCCTTCATAAAGAACACTCGCACTGGATAAGAAGCTCCACTCTCATCAAACCAGTCCACATGATAGTGTTGTTTCATACGATTGACCATCGCTTTCTTCATAATTGACTGAATATCCGATGGACTAAAGAGCTTGCTCTTCACCGAAGCCGCCTTTGCCACCCAGAACATTCCATCCTTTGGTATATATTTTTCCCATGGTATCTGCTTTGTCTTTTCAAATAATTCATCAAATGTAACTGCCTTAAAGCTTCCCACTTTAAGCAGGATACGCTCTGCTGTCCTCAGAAAAATGTTGGCTCTGCAGATTGCATTTACATCTCCGTAAAAGGACACGCGGCCGTCTTCGACCTGTGAAATCTCGTATCCCAAATCTTGTATTTCTCTTTTTAGCACCGCCTCCAAGCCAAAGTGGCAGGGTGCGATTAATTCATATTTATCCATAGTTTTCCTTCCTGTTGGAATTGGGCAATTGCCTGTTGGCACTGCTCTGTGCTGTCGCGTACATTATATCATGTTCATTCTTTTCGCGAAAGACTTTCTTCTTGAAGGTGGCAGAAGTTGTTGCTGCTCGCACCTACGGTGTTCCAGTACCATAAGTTTTCTTCCTGTATTGAATAACAAATGGACTGAATTTTCGTGTAAAAATATTTTTTGGATGATAA
>JAQVCP010000089.1 GCA_028689735.1 Hespellia sp.
AGCAGCCTGCTGTCATTTTCATGGTAATAAAGAATGGAGAGAACAGCAATAAGGAAAAGAGAGAATAGGAAGAGCGGTTTACGGAGAATTCTTTTCATGATGAAGTCCTTAGAAAAGTTCATTAGTTTATTATATGAAAGTTATCTGCATACATATACCTTTTGGATAAGGCAGGTTGACAGAGAACATACGTTGAGTTGGAACTTGACATACTGATTAAAAAAAATTATAATGTAAAAGGGCAGGCAGAGAAGTCGAGGTAATCGTATCTCTGCCATTTTTTATAAGAAAAGGAGAGATGAATTATGAAAAAATTATTTTCGGCTATTTTATGTGGAACTTTGACAGTGGCGATGCTTGTAGGTTGCGGATCAGCAAACACTGGCACAACAACAGAGGGATCAGGCGCGGATGCAAGCACAGACAGCAGTTCAGGAAAGAAGTGGGTTGTTGCAACAGATACAGTATTCAAACCATTTGAATATACAAATGAGAAGAATGAATTTGTGGGAATTGACGTAGATATTCTTGCAGCAATCGCCAAGGATCAGAAGTTTGAATACGAGCTTCAAAGTCTTGGCTGGGATGCAGCAGTTGCAGCGGTTCAGGCGGGTCAGGCAGATGGAATCATCGCTGGAGCAACCATCAAACAGGAACGTATTGATTCTGGATGGATTTTCTCAGACGGCTATTATGATGCGACACAGACCTTTGTTGTTCCGGAAGGAAGCGACATCAAATCCTTTGAGGATCTGAGCGGGAAAAATGTTGCAGTGAAAAACGGAACAGCAGGTGCGGATTTTGCAGCAAGCTTAAAAGATCAGTATGGATTTACAGTTACAACATTTGAGGATTCACCAACCATGTATCAGGATGTCATTCTTGGCAACAGCGCAGCGTGTGTAGAAGATACTCCGATTATGGCAGCTTCAATCAAAGAAGGCGGACTGGCACTTCAGATTCCAGACGGAATGGAAAGTGAAGGCGCACCTTATGGCTTTGCTATCATGGATGATGCAAATCAGGAGCTCTTAGATATGTTTAATGTAGGTCTTAAGAACATAAAGGCTGACGGAACATATGATGAAATTATTGCAAAATACTTGAAATAAGGATATGCATGGTCAAATGGAAAACGTGGGAAATCCGAGAAAGAGTTCCCACGTTTTTTCCTTATGAAACAAATGGAGGTTACAATAAATGATAAAAATTATTCACCTATATGGAGGAATGCTGCTGACAGCAATGGGGCAGACCCTGCTGCTGACATTACTCTCATTATTTTTTGCGATTATAATTGGTATGATTATCGCACTTATGAATGTCGGGAAGAATCGGTTGCTGAACCTGATCGGAACCGTCTACGTAGATGCAGTGCGTGGTGTACCGTTGATTGTTCTGGCGTATTTCATCTACTTTGGTGTTCCGGCAGGAATCAAGATGATGGGGGCAGTAGATTTTCGGCTTCCGGCACTGCAGGCGGGTACCATCGCCCTGGCAATGAACTGTGGTGCATATATGGCAGAAATAATCCGTGCAGGTATTGAGAGTGTCGACAAAGGACAGATGGAGGCAAGCCGGAGTCTGGGACTGACCTATGGTAAGAGTATGAGACTGGTTGTACTCCCGCAGGCAATCAGAACCATGATTCCGTCCATCATTAACCAGTTTATCATCACATTAAAGGATACATCCATTCTTTCCGTAATCGGATTCCCGGAGCTTACCAATATGGGTAAGACTATTATGGGAAATACCTTTATGAATCTGCAGACATGGGCAATTGTCGGCATCATGTACATGATTGTAATTATTACACTGAGCAAGATTGCCAAGAAAATGGAGAGGAGGATTAACCGTGGAAGAGAATAACGTAAAAGTACATGTTAAGAATCTGAAAAAAAACTTCGGGAAATTAGAAGTGTTAAAAGATATCAGTATCGACATCAAAGAGGGAGAAGTAATTGTATTACTTGGACCATCGGGAAGTGGAAAATCCACTTTCTTGAGATGCTTAAATCAACTGGAGCAGGCGACAGACGGATTGATTGTTGTAGATGGACATGAGATAACAAACAAGCAGACGGACATCAACAAAGTCAGAGAGAACATTGGAATGGTATTCCAGCATTTTAATCTGTTTCCGCATAAGACGGTGTTGGAGAACATCATGATGGCACCGGTAGAATTGAAGAAGATGACAAAAGCAGAAGCAAAGGAAGAGGGAATGCGTCTTCTGAAGCGTGTCGGCATGGCGGAGAAGGCAGATGTGTATCCGGTACAGCTCTCAGGCGGACAAAAGCAGCGTGTGGCAATTGCCCGGGCGCTTGCCATGAATCCGGATGTTATGCTGTTTGATGAACCGACTTCCGCTCTTGACCCTGAGATGGTTGGAGAGGTCCTGATGGTTATGAAGGAACTGGCAGCGGAGGGTATGACTATGGCTGTTGTTACGCATGAGATTGGATTTGCAAGAGAGGTTGCGAATCGTATTCTTTTCATGGACGCAGGCTATATCGTTGAAGAAGGGACACCAGAAGAGTTGATCAATCATCCAAAAGAACCACGAACGATTGACTTTTTGAATAAGGTGTTGTCATAACTTGGTACGGGCATACAGGATGTTATCTGATGGGGAGGAATTGAAAAAATGGCAAAAATCATCACAATCGCAAGAGAATGCGGCGCGGCAGGAAGTACAATTGGACGAGCAGTTGCAGATAGACTGGGATTTGAATATTACGACAAAGCACTGATCTTAAAAGCGGCAAAAGAAGCCGGAACCAATGTGGAAGAGGTTTTGGACTGGGATGAAAAGGTTCCTGTTGATTTTGGGTTTGCGCAGAGCCTGTTTAACATCAAAAGCCGGCCACAGAGCGAGAGACTCTACGAAATTCAAAAAGATGTTATACGCAGTATGGGTGACCAGGGCGATTGCGTTATCGTCGGGAGAAATGCAAATGTTGTGCTGAAGGAATACGAGCATTGTCTGAAAGTTTTTTTGTACGCAGATGAGTCCTGGCGTGTTGAGTGGATGAGACAGAGTCATTCGGAAATGAGCGAAGAAGAGGTTCGGGCAGAAATTAAGTCAGTTGATAAGAATAGAAAAAAATACTGTTCATATTTTACAGAAACGCAGATGCAGGAGGCAGTGAATTATGATCTTTGTCTGAAGGTATCGGCAATTGGAATTGAGCAGTGCGTTGACACGATATGCAGGGTGATTTCAGAGATGTCGTGAGAAAGATGAATATTACTTTTCCATACCGGGAATACTAAGAAAAACTCCCGGGGAGGATAAAATGGGATATCTGGCTGCCTGGATTCTTCTTATGGCTTTGAAGAGAACGTGGCGTGAAATGTAAAAGAAATATAAAAAAATAGTAAACGGTTGACTTTACTATGGCAAAGTGATATAGTTTTTTCATCGGTAGAATACTTCCGATAACAAAAATTGAATAACAATCTTTGGGGCAGGGTGTAATTCCCTACCGGCGGTAGAGCCCGCGAGCCGAAAGGCCGATCTGGTGAGATTCCAGAGCCGACAGTAAAGTCTGGATGGAAAAAGATGAAATCGTATAGAATGCAATTTTAAGCTCCGGGATGGTATACCATTTCGGAGTTTTTTGTTATCAGTCATCAGCGGAAAAGAGTTTGTGTATTACACATCAGGCAGTGAATCGGATTGTGGATAACTGCTATGCAGAAAGTAAGATGAAGATACCCGATATGGATAGACTGGATTTGGAATGTCCAGTCTGACCAGGAAGTTTTTGCTTCCAACGCTGAGACATGAAAGTAAAGGAAATGACATTTTATACAATAGAATCGCTGGAATATTTTGATGAAAACCAGTGAATCAAATGCTCTGTGGATTATTTTGACACAGAGTTTTTTTAATGTCTGTAAATGGTCAACCTTTGTATAGACTTCTGATTGTATCGTACATTTAGAAGCAGGCGGTGATGACAGACATTCCAATTTTGCTATTCAAGGAAAGAAGGAGGAGCAGTTGACAGATCAGGATTATATGAAACGAGCCATAGAACTGGCAGAAAAAGGCGGTGGCTGGGTGCATCCCAATCCGCAGGTCGGAGCGGTAATCGTGAAGGACGACCGCATTATCGGGGAAGGATATCATGCTAAATGCGGACAGCTGCACGCAGAGCGAAATGCCATTGCCTCGTTAAAGGAATCGGCGGAGGGTGCCACCATTTATGTGACACTGGAACCATGTTGTCATTACGGGAAGACCCCGCCCTGTACGGAGGCAATACTGGAACAGAAGATTGCAAGAGTCGTAATTGGCTCGCGTGATCCAAATCCGAAAGTGTCCGGAAAAGGTGCGGCAATATTAAGAGAGCATGGAGTTTTGGTAGAGGAGGATTTCATGCGTCAAGAATGCGATAAGCTGAATACGGTATTTTTCCACTACATCACAAAAAAGCTTCCTTACGTTATTATGAAATACGCCATGACTGCAGACGGAAAAATCGCCACAAAGACGGGAGTATCCAAATGGATTACCGGACCCAAGGCACGGGCGCAGGTCCAGCAGATTCGCAGCAGTTATATGGGAATCATGGTGGGAATCGGGACGGTACTCCAGGATGATCCCATGCTAAATGTAAGGATTCCGGGAGGCAGGAGTCCCATCCGTATTATTTGCGACAGCAGTCTCCGAATTCCCTCGGAGAGTCAGATCTGCCAGAGTGCAGAGCGATATAGAACGATCGTTGCCTGTGCAAAGGGCGCAAATGAACTGCAGGAGAAAGTGAGAGAGCTGGAAGCACTTGGCGTAGAAGTTCTGAATGTGCCGGGGAATAATGGAACGGTAGATTTATCCCGGCTGATGGGTCGTCTGGGTGAAAAAGGAATTGACAGTATTTTGCTGGAAGGCGGAGGAACCTTGAATTACAGTATGCTCCGCGAAGGATTGGTCCAGAAAGTAATTGCTTATATAGCACCCAAGATTTTCGGTGGGGAGAGTGCAAAGACTCCGGTTGCAGGAGAGGGTATTGGACTGCCGGATGAAGCCGTGAAACTGGAACTTACAGGGGTAGATAAGGTGGGAGATGATCTGGTTCTTGAGTATGAGTGCAATCGGTAGAAAAGCAGACAGGAGGATGACATGTTTACAGGAATTGTAGAAGAATTGGGAATGATCAAAGAGCTTTCCCTGTCAGGAAAGTCCGGGCGGCTGCGCATTCAGGCATCGAAAGTACTGGAAGGCACCAAGCTTGGAGACAGCATTGCGGTCAACGGAATCTGTCTGACAGTCACAGATTTGCAGGTGGATTCTTTTACCGCTGATGTAATGGCGGAGACGGTCCGAAGAAGCGGATTGAAGGACTATACGGCAGGAGATTCGGTGAATCTGGAGCGTGCCATGGCAGCGGACGGCAGATTTGGCGGTCACATGGTAGCCGGGCATATTGACGGAACCGGGACAATCATAGAAAAGCGGCGCGAGGAAAATGCAGTGTGGGTCACTGTATCCGCTCCGGCAGATATCATGGAGCTTGTAGTGGAGAAAGGTTCCATTTGTATTGACGGAATCAGCCTGACAGTGGCAGCAGTCAGTGACACGGGTTTTAGTGTCTCGATCATTCCACATACCGGAAAAGAGACGACACTTCTAAAGGGGAACAAAGGCGATATCGTAAACCTGGAGACCGATATGGTTGGAAAATATATCAAAAAATTATTAGGGATTCACACGGAAGAAACACAGAAGTCATCAGGAATTACGATGAAATTTCTTGAGGAGTATGGATTCTGACAGACATTTGAAAAACACAGGAATTTCAAGAACAGCAGTGATTCACCCGAGAAAAGAATGTGGATAAAAAGGAGGAGCAAAATGAATCAAGAATACAATACAGTGGAAGAAGCATTAGAGGATTTGAAACAGGGGAAGATTATTCTGGTCACAGATGATGCTGACCGGGAAAATGAGGGGGACATGGTGTGTGCGGCAGAGTTCGCCACACAGTCAAACATTAATTTTATGGCAAGCCACGCCAAAGGTCTGATCTGCACGCCAATGAGCAGAGAGATTGCCGGGAAGCTTGGGCTTCCACAGATGGTGACCGAGAATACAGAGTCTCACGAGACCGCATTTACCGTGTCCATCGATCATATGGAGACAACGACAGGAATTTCGGCAGCAGAGAGAGCCCTCACCATGATGAAATGTGTGGACGAAGAGACAAAGCCGGAGGACTTCCGTCGTCCGGGACATGTCTTCCCGCTGGTCGCAAAAAGAGGCGGTGTCCTTGTGAGAAACGGACATACGGAAGCAACGGTGGACCTGATGCGTCTGGCAGGACTGAAGGAGTGCGGTGTTTGCTGTGAAATTATGGAAGAAGACGGAACCATGATGCGCACCACTAATTTGTGGAAACTGGCGAATGAGCACAACCTGAAGTTCATCACAATTCAGGCATTGCAAGATTACTGCAGAATTCATGAGTCCCATGTGGTAAAAGAAGCATCCGCTAAAATGCCGACGAAATTCGGTGATTTCCAGATTTACGGATATGTCAACGATATTACAGGCGAACATCATGTTGCTTTGGTAAAGGGAGAATTGGGAGACGGTGAGAACATTTTATGCCGTGTGCACTCAGAGTGTCTGACTGGAGATGTGTTTGGATCCCGGAGATGCGACTGTGGTGAGCAACTGCAAAGTGCCATGAAAAAAGTTGATGCAGAGGGAAAAGGTGTCATTCTTTATATGAGGCAGGAAGGCAGAGGAATCGGCCTGATCAATAAACTGAAGGCTTATGAGCTTCAGGAGCAGGGCATGGACACCGTGGAAGCAAATATTCAGCTTGGATTTGCGGCGGATCTGCGGGAATACTGGGTTGGCGCACAGATATTGGCAGATCTGGGCGTGAAATCACTTCGTCTGATGACAAATAATCCAGAAAAAGTATATGGTATGGATGGATTTGGAATTACGATCAAAGAACGGGTACCGATTGAGATTGCGCCACAGAAATATGATTCATTTTATATGAAGACAAAGCAGCAGAAGATGGGACACATTTTTAACAAGATTACATTTTAACCTTATCAAGGAAGTAGCAAAGCGGATTGCGAATATCCGTTTTGACTGAGTAAATAGTATCACATATCACAGGAGGATATAATAATGAGAGAAGTCAATGTATTAGAAGGAACTGTTGTAGCAAAAGAAGGTATGAGAGTCGGAATCATCGCATCCAGATTCAACGAGATTATCGTGAACAAGCTTTTGGGCGGAGCGATTGACGGACTGGTGCGTCATGGCGTGGAAGATAAGAACATCACAGCGGCGTGGGTGCCGGGTGCATTTGAGATTCCGATTACGGCAGCAAAAATGGCAGGTTCTGGAAAGTATGATGCCGTTATTTGTGTGGGTGCGGTCATTCGCGGAGATACTTCACACTATGATTATGTGTGCAACGAGGTATCCAAAGGTGTGGCGCAGGCAGGGATGTCCACGGGAGTTCCGGTGCTTTTCGGAGTGATCACTACAGAGAATATCGAGCAGGCAATTGCGAGAGCAGGAAGTAAGGCAGGAAATAAAGGGTATGATTGTGCTTTGTCTGCCATTGAGATGGTAAACCTTCTGGAGCAGATGTAACATGAAGCCGACACTGATTTTTGATTATGATGGGACCATACATAATACGATTCATATTTATGAAAGTGCCTTCCGAAAAGCATTTCAGTGGCTGGTGGATGAAGGATATACTGCGGAGCAATCCATTTCCACAGAGCGGATTGCCAGCTGGCTGGGCATGAACAGCAGGGAGATGTGGAACTCTTTTCTGCCGCAGCTACCCGACCAGGTGAAGAATGCGGCCAGTCAGAAGGTCGGAGACTATATGGTGGAACAAATCAGAGCTCATGAGGCGCTGTGGTATCCCGGAGCAGAAAAGATGTTGGATACTCTGCATGAGGATGGATATCAGATGGTGATTCTCAGCAACTGCAAGGTGGCCTATCGGCAGGCGAATTGGGAAATATTTTCGATGGATCGGTGGTTTGATGGCTTTTATGACTGCGAGTCTTATGGATTTATTCCAAAGACAGAGATTATCGGCAGGCTTGCAAAGCATTTGCAAAAACCCTACATTGTCATTGGAGACCGGGCAGCAGACTTGCAGTGTGCGAGGGCATGTGACAGCTATTTCATAGGATGCCGTTATGGATTTGGAGTGGAAGGTGAGCTGGAAGGGGCAGATGTCCTTGTGGATTCTCCTGGAGAAATGTACCGTGCAATTACAAAAAGTATATGAAAAGCCTTGATTTATAGAGAATACTATGGTAATCAGGGCAGCAGAATCAATGGGACTGCGATTGAGCTTTCAGAAAGATTGTGATAAAATAGACATAAGTTGGACAGAAAAGATTTTAGATAATCATATGACGGAATGAAAGAAAACGCGAGCGCACTTTTTAAGGATTCTGGCCAGACGTAATGGAACATTTGCCAATGAACAAAGAAAAGGGAGGATATCACGATGACAGTTGATATTAACACAAAAATGATTACTTTACTTGGTGATCCGCTGAAACAGTCTTTTGCAGCACAGATGCAGAACTGTGGATATGAATCAGCAGGACTTAACATGATTTATTTCTATACAGAGGTTAACAATGATCATCTTGCAGACGTTGTAAACGGACTTCGTTACATGAACTTTGCAGGATTTGCAGTAACAAAACCTAACAAAGTAAAAGTTCTTGAGTATTTAGATGAGTTGGATCCATTATGTGAAAAGATGGGTGCCAGCAATACAGTAGTTAAGACTCCGGAAGGTAAATTAGTCGGACATAATACAGATGGTATTGGCTTTATCCGTTCTATCGAAAAAGATGGCGGAATCAAAGTTGATGAGAATGTATATTTCTGTATCGGAAGCGGCGGAGCCGGACGCGCGATGTGTTCTGCACTTGCTTATTATGGAGCGAAAAAGATCTATATCACAGATATGTTTGAAGAGTCCAGCAAGTCTCTTGTAGAAGATATCAACAAGAATTTTGCCCCAGTTGCAGAATTTGTACCAAGCGGAGATTTCTCTAAGGTTGCAGAAGCAGATGTCGTTATGAATGCAAGCGGAATCGGCATGGGATCTCACATTGGAGAGAATCCAATGCCAGCAGAATGTATCAAAGCAGATCAGTTTTACTTTGATGCATGCTACAATCCGGACAAGACTCAGTTCTTACTTGATGCAGAAGCAAAGGGAGCTAAGGTTCTCAATGGTCTTGGGATGTCCTTATATCAGGGGGCTGCACAGATTGAACTCTGGACAGGAAAAGAGCCTCCAATCGAGGCAATGCGTCAGAAACTTCTTGATATCATCTCAGGAAAATAAGACGGATCGTCCGCAAGCATATCCCGCATTATGGAGCATCCGGAAATATCATTGCATCAATATCAGCGATGGTCATTTCGCTGAGCTTCTTAAAGCACGCCTGATTGAGCTGTTCGTAGATATCATCCATTACGCCGCCCATTCCAGAGGCAATCTGACAATCCATATCGAGAGAACCAGTCCGCTTGGATACGTGAACTGGTGTTTCGCCCAAGGCACATGCGATCATTTCCAATGTGATTGCGCCGGGTTCAGCGACAAAGTGGCATCCACCATCGATGCCTTCCTTGGTCGCTATGAACCCGGCTTTTTTTAGTTTACTTAAAATCTTGCGGATTCTTGCGGGGTTCGTGCACACATTTTCCGCGATTCTTTCACTGGTCTGACAGTCCTGCTTGTGATTCAGAAATACAAGTGTATGGACTGCAATTGAAAATTCACTTGTCATTATTTGGCCTCCTTCTTTTCCTTTCTCTCAAATGTAGTGTGAATACAATCGGTAGGGCAGGCCTTCCGGCATTTTCCGCAGCGGATGCATTCCATGCTGTTCGGCGATTCATACACTGGAATCTCCATCGGACAGGCAAGCTGACAGGCGTGGCATTCGATGCAGGCTGATTTATCAATTTGAAAACGGTAGAGTGCAATTGGGTTAAAACAGCCGTAAATGGCACCGAGCGGACATAAATATTTGCAGAATGGACGATACACAAAAATGGACAGCACAATCAACAGAACTAAAAGGAATACTTTCCATGCGTATAGCCAGCCGATGGCGGACTGGAGTGTCGGGTTGAGCAGTGGAAGCAAGATTCCTGCCTCCAGCGTCCCAGCCGGGCAGATCAGCTTGCAGAACCAGGGGGTACCAAGTCCCGTTATGTCCAGTAAAAACAGCGGCATCAGCAGTACAAAAATAATCAGAATTACGTATTTTAAGTACTTTAGGTAACGATGTCCAGGCAGATTATTCCGTTTCCAAAAACGAAGCCTCTGTGGCAGGGGAATTTTGTTCAGGAGATCCTGCACCAGACCGAAAGGACAGAGCCAACCACAAATGAAGCGTCCGAAAAAGGACCCGACAACCATCAGAAATCCAATTACGTAAAAAGAAAAACGGAAGTCACGGCTGCCTAGGACGGCCTGCAGTGAACCGATGGGGCAGGATGCCAGTGCACCCGGGCAGGAATAACAGTTAAGCCCGGGAACGCACAGGGCTTTGGTACTGCCCTGATAAATCTGCCCCTTGGTAAAGCCGAGAATATATCCGTTTGTGAGGGCGGCAGAGCATATCTGCACCCAAAGCCTGAGATTTTTTTTCATGTTGCTTTTCTCCTATCCAATTCCAATACATTCCAGGCAGATGCGGATTGCTTTCTGAAGCACCACAGCCGCCTCGCCTCTCCACACGCCGAGTCCCATGAAAATGAGACCGCACAGCAGTGCGCCGATTCCAATCAAATTTCGTCTTTTTTCAGTCATACAGGTTTCCATCACTTTCTTATTCATGATATGGTATTTCATCAATCGGTATTTTTCGAGATTTTATCATATGTGTCATCAATCAGTTTCTTCCAGTCATCTTTTCCCTTTGCGCCAATAGCATTTCCCACAATCGTACCGGTTTTGTCCACAAAGAGAGTCTCCGGGACAGCAGTGACATTTTTCAGGTAGATATCATAGAGTTCTTTGTTTGGAACCAGGTGGACATAGTCGGCACCAGTTTGTGCCACGATGGACTGGGCTGTCTCCAGCGTATCCTGGTCGGATACATCCACAGGGATTCCAATAATCTGGATGCCGCTTCCTGCATAGTCCGCGGCCAGTTCGCCAAGCTCCGGCATCTCCCGGATGCAAGGGCCGCAGAAAGTGCCCCACAGATTCACGACCGTTAGGTCTTTGCTGGAGAAAATACTCTGGTCCACGTCATTTCCATCAAAATCCGTTGCGGTAAATGCACTGAATTCGCCACCGGATGTGGCATCAGAACTTTCGATTTCCTTTTCACTATTCTTTTGAGATGTAGTGCTTCCGGTGGAACTTTCCTCTTTTTTTCCACATGCCCCGAGGATGAGAGTGAGGGCCAATATTGCTATGACAGACAAAATACGAATATGTCTCAGTAATTTCATAATCATAGTCTCCTTTCATTTGGTGTGTGACAGTTTAGAATCAAAGTACAAATTGAAAAGAAGTTCAAAGTCAAGCGGATATCCGAATATCCGAATATCCGAGAGACTACAGATACTTCTTACTGTAATAATAAATGTTACAGTTCAAAATGTCAAGCTGAATATATAGAGAAAATGATTTTTATGGATTTCTTTGAATCATTTACCTGGACATATGGAGATGAGGGAGTTTTATTGGACATTGATTCTAATATACTTACATTAGAGCGAATCAAAAGCATATAACGGGTTTAACCAGCAAAATGGTCAATTCAAAGAAAGTGAGGATCTATTATGAAGGGATATACAGTGGAAAGCGGATACATGGGATGTGTAAATGGAGATTATATGTTATTTGCAAGTGAGATGGATTATAGAGAATATATCGGCGAGTAGGGAACAAGGAAGACTATCAGGTGTTGGAGGAAAAGGAATACACCGCTCCATCGATGACCTTCATTCCTGTGTGTGGGCATACATGAATCATAAATCCAATCAGTATCTGTACGTTGGAAATCTTGATTATGATGAAATAGAAGTAGGGGCGTTTACGTTGATAACAGTCGGAAAATGTCGTATAATGGAACGAAATAGGATGGTAGTGGCATCAAAACATAGGGGCAAGTTCCCTTTGTTTTGATGCCCTTATTTTTTGAATATTCTTGTGCGGTGAAACCGCAGTTCCGGAAAATCGGGAACCGATTGTCCGGAACATGGGAACCCCCTAATGCGAGTTTACTCGCGTAAGCTTTTATCCAAGCCGTATACCTCTCGCATTGA
>JAQVCP010000090.1 GCA_028689735.1 Hespellia sp.
ATTTGGTTGTGGTGACTACATTATACACGAAATAGGGGGTCATTGCTTTTTTAATGTAAAAAGGTATGTAAACCCAGTAACTACAAGGTTTTATATAAAAAAAAGGGTAGTAAATTTGACACTACCGAAGTTAAAGGGGAAGAACTATGAATGAGAATATGCAGCAATATTTGAACAAAGCAGAGGTGTTGATTGAGGCACTCCCGTATATCCAGCGGTTCAACCGTAAGATCATTGTGGTCAAATACGGTGGAAGTGCGATGGTGGATGAGGAACTGAAAAAACAGGTTATTCAGGATGTGACATTGTTAAAGCTTGTTGGATTTAAGCCAATCATTGTACACGGTGGTGGAAAAGAAATCAGCAAATGGGTTGGCAAAGTTGGAATGGAACCGAATTTCATCAATGGACTGCGTGTCACAGATGCAGACACCATGGAAGTGGCGGAGATGGTCCTCGGTAAGGTGAACAAGAGTCTGGTTCAGCTGGTACAGGAGCTTGGCGTACGTGCAATCGGTATCAGTGGAAAGGATGGCGGACTTCTCAAGGTTGACAAGAAGCTTTCCGATGGAAAAGATATTGGATTTGTGGGAGATGTGAAGGAAGTCAATGCGGATATTCTGTATGATCTTCTGGAAAAAGATTTTCTCCCGATTGTCTGCCCTGTTGGAATGGATGATGAATTTAACACTTATAACATCAATGCAGATGATGCGGCCTGCGCTATTGCCAAGGCAGTTCAGGCAGAAAAGCTTGCATTCCTGACAGATATTGAGGGAGTATACAAGGACCCGAAGGACCCTGCGACATTGATTTCGGAACTGAAGGTGGAGGATGCAAAGAAACTGATGGAAGACGGCTACATCGGAGGCGGTATGCTTCCAAAGCTGCAGAACTGTATCGATGCAGTGGAGAGCGGCGTATCCCGGGTTCATATTCTGGATGGACGTATCCCGCATTGCCTCTTGCTGGAAATATTTACCAACAGAGGAATTGGAACTGCAATTTTAGATAATGAGGAAAGCAGGTATTATCATGAGTAATGGTTTTATTGAACAGACAGAGGAAGTACTGTTACATACATACAATCGTTTCCCGGTAATTTTTGATCATGGAAAAGGTGTCTATCTTTATGATGAGGATGGAAAGGAATATCTGGATTTTGCGGCAGGAATTGCCGTGAGCTCTCTGGGATATGGGAATCAGGAAATTGCGCAGACTATGAAGGACCAGATTGATAAGCTGTGTCACATTTCCAATCTCTACTATACCAGACCGATTCTAAATGCGGCGGGGAGACTTGCCAAAGCTTCCTGGATGGACCGGGTATTTTTTACCAACAGTGGAACAGAGGCGATAGAAGGGGCTTTAAAATCTGCACGCAAGTACGCCTATTCTAAGGGAAATGGAAGGTTTGAGTTTATCGCAATGAATCATTCCTTCCACGGAAGAAGTATGGGAGCCCTATCTGTCACAGGAACAGAAAAGTACAGAACACCGTTTGAGCCATTGGTAGGTGGTGTGAAATTTGCAGAATACAATAATCTTGAGAGTGTCAAGGCACTCATCAGCGACAAGACATGTGCTGTCATTATGGAGACACTGCAGGGAGAGGGTGGAATCTACCCGGCAGAAAAAGAATTCTTAGAAGGTGTGCGGGCGCTTTGTGATGCCAATGATATCCTTCTGATTCTGGATGAGATACAGTGCGGTATGGGAAGAACCGGAAGTATGTTTGCATGGCAGGATTACGGTGTAAAACCGGATATCATGTGTATGGCGAAGGCTATCGGAAACGGCGTGCCCGTGGGTGCATTTGCCATGACAGAAAAAGTGGCAGAGCTTTCCCTGGCGCCTGGAGACCATGGAACAACTTATGGAGGCGGTCCGCTGGTATGTGCGACGGTGGACAAGGTCCTGGAAATCTTTGAGAGGGATCACATTGTGGATCATGTCAGGGAAGTTTCCGGATATCTGGAGTCTGAGCTTGACAAGTTGGTGGAAGAATATGATTTTGTGACAGAGAGACGCGGAAAGGGACTGATTCAGGGTCTGGTCGTTACAAAGCCTGTGGGTGAGATTTCCCAAAATGCTCTGGAGCAGGGTCTGGTTGTCATCAGTGCCAGTACCAATGTCATTCGTTTTGTTCCGCCGCTTGTGATTGAAAAGCAGCATGTGGATGAGATGATTGAAAAATTAAAGAAAACATTTGCAATGTAAGATGATACTAAAAAGTCAGCCGGATGGATATACTGTTAGAGGAGGTGTATTCTATGGTTGGCTTTTTTATTGCGCTCCTTTCGGGAGCATTGATGAGTATTCAAGGTGTTTTTAATACACAGGTGACTAAGAGTGCGGGAATCTGGGTATCCAACGCATGGGTTCAGTTGTCAGCGTTTCTATTTTGTCTTATCTTATGGTTCGCGACAGGACGGGAGAGTGTCAGCGCTCTCTGGAAGGTAGAACCGAAATATATGCTGCTTGGCGGCGTGATCGGCGCGGGGATTACCTGGACGGTTATCAGGAGTGTGTCAGCTCTCGGACCAGCAAAGTCAGCACTGCTGATTGTGACGGCGCAGCTGGCGGTGGCATATGTCATAGAACTTTTGGGGCTGTTCGGGATGGAAAAACAGCCCTTTGAGTGGAAGAAGCTGTTTGGTCTGCTGCTTGCGTTTGCGGGGATCGCTTTGTTCCAGTTGTCAGGTGGAGAGTAGATGGATTTACAGACAAAATATCGGTTACTGTTTGAACTAAAGCTTATCAATCGCTGATAAAGCGATGAACCAGAAAATAAATCGTACAGGAATATCGTAATAGTTTTGTAACAGAATTGTAAAAAAGATATTGTTTTTTTGATGAGAATTCTGTACAATGTTATTTATCTAAGCATAGAGGGGTATTCGTAGTCTGGTGAGGACTATGGAGGTTAGAATATGCGTAGAAGCTGGAGAAAGCTTTGTGTCTGCATGCTGGCGGTGACGTTGGTCAGTGTGATGACTGCCGGGTGTGGACAGAAGAAGGATGTTATGGTGGAAGAGTCTTTGCGTGAGGCTCAGGGTGCGAAGGATACGGTGGACAATTTGAAGGACGAGGCTTCACCGGAAGTTGAATCTGGAAAAGGGAATGAATCCGGACAGGATGGAGAATCTGCAGGGAAGCCTGAAGAAGAGAAAGAATGTTCCAAGGAGACGAATATCTTTGTTTATGTCTGCGGGGCTGTGAATGCTCCTGGGGTGTATGAGGTGGCGGCGGAGAGCCGGATTTTTCAGGTGATTGATCTGGCAGGCGGCATGACGGAGGCAGCGGATGCCTCTTATCTGAACCAGGCGGCGTTTGTTGCGGATGGGGATAAGGTTTATATTCCTACCTGTGAGGAGGTGGCGCAGGGGACTTTGCCACAGGATGCGTCCAGTGGACAGGCTGCTGCCGGGAGTCAGAGCGATTCTGGCAAGGTGAATATCAATACGGCACCGGAAGAGCAGCTTATGACGATTCCGGGAGTCGGACAGTCGCGTGCGGCCAGTATCATTGCTTACCGAGAGCAGAAAGGTGCGTTCGCAGCGATAGAAGATATCATGAATGTAGAGGGAATCAAGGAAGGGCTTTTCAATAAGATGAAGGATACAATTACTGTGGATTGAAGGAATGAGATCATTTTGAAGTCTGGATAGAATTCGGGAATCCATGGGAATTGAAAAGCAGATGTATTTTAAAGTATTGGATTGAATGTTGTAAACGGGAGTATGAGCAGAAGGAAGAGAACATGGGAAAGAAAGTATTAGTAGTTGATGATGAAAAGTTAATTGTCAAGGGGATCCGTTTCAGCCTGGAACAGGATGGAATGGAAGTTGACTGTGCGTATGACGGAGAGGAAGCACTTAGATATGCGAAGTCCTGTGAGTATGATTTGGTACTTTTAGATGTCATGCTTCCGAAGCGTGATGGGTTTGAAGTATGTCAGGCAATCCGCGAATTTTCGGATATGCCGGTTGTAATGCTGACGGCCAGAAGCGAGGATATCGACAAGATTATGGGACTGGAATATGGAGCGGATGATTATATCACGAAACCATTTAACATTTTAGAAGTGAAGGCCAGAATCAAAGCAATCATGCGGAGAACGGCCCGCAGGGAAGAACCGCCGAGAGGGCGTGTACTTGTAAAAGGTGCCATGAAGATTGACTGCGAGAGCCGCAGAGTAGTGATTGGAGAGCGGGAGATTAATCTGACCGCCAAGGAATTTGATGTGCTTGAGCTTCTTGCTATGAATCCCAATAAGGTCTACAGCAGAGAGAACCTCCTTAATATGGTATGGGGAACTGATTATCCCGGGGATGCAAGAACGGTAGATGTCCATATCCGGAGATTGCGCGAGAAGATCGAAGTCAATCCCAGCGATCCAAAATATGTACATACGAAGTGGGGAGTTGGTTACTATTTCCAAGGTTAGAATTCATATGAAAAACAAATTCTTTAAAAGTCTGTTGTTCCGCGTTGTGCTGCTGGTGATTTTTGTGGGTGTGGTTCCCTGTATTGTTCTCAGAATCGGAATTCTTAAAAGCTACGAATCCAGGGCAGTGTCTTTGCGAACCGCAGATATTCAAAGTCAATGTACGATTCTTTGTAATCAGCTGAGCACGAGCAATTATCTGGCTGAACCAACCTCTGAAGTTATCAATGCAGAATTAACCCAGTTGTCAAGTATTTATAGTGGACGTGTCATGATTATCAACAAGGAGTTGAATGTCGTACGGGATACCTATGGTCTGGATGAGGGAAAGACTATTGTCTCACAGGACGTGATTCAGTGTAGTAAAGGGGAGAGCACCAATCAGTATGATAACGAGAATCGTTACATCGAAGTAACCTCACCTATCAGAGAACTTGACAGTGATAAGGTGCTGGGGGTCATGTTGGTCAGTGTTTCCACGGATACGATTGTGGACACGCTGGAGATTCTCCAGGTAAGAGCGAATATCGTGTTTGGAACCATTAGTCTGCTTATGATTGTACTCGGGTGTTTTTGCGCGCTGAGGATGATGCGCCCGTTAAAAACACTGACACAGTCTGTAGAGCTGGTATCCCAGGGCTACGATCAGGTGGATTTTCAGGAGCACACCTACACGGAAACACAGCTGATGTCAGAGGCGCTCAACAAGATGATTGCGAGATTGAAGGTGTTGGACGAATCCAGACAGGAATTCGTATCCAACGTATCTCATGAGTTGAAGACTCCACTGACGTCCATGAAGGTGCTGGCGGATTCTCTGATTTCACAGGAAAATGTTCCGGTGGAATTATATGAAGAATTTATGGGAGATATTGCACAGGAAATTGAGCGTGAAAATGATATTATCAATGACCTTCTGACTTTGGTTAAGATGGACAGGACCTCACCGGATTTGAACATCAAGCCGGTAGATATTAATGAACTGTTGGAACTGATTCTCAAAAGACTCCGTCCTATCGCGCAGACGAAGAATGTGGAAGTGGTCTTTGAGAGCTTTCGTCCGGTGATGGCAGAAATTGATCAGGTGAAGATGACCCTTGCCCTGTCAAATCTGGTGGAGAATGCAATCAAGTATAATCGGGAAAATGGATGGGTGCACGTTTCCCTGAATGCTGATCACAAATTTTTCTTTGTGAAGGTCGAGGATTCAGGGTGTGGAATTCCAGAGGAGGAACAGGAGCATGTTTATGAGCGTTTCTACCGGGTGGATAAGTCTCATTCCCGTGAGATGGGTGGAACAGGACTTGGTCTTGCCATTACGAGAAATGCGGTGATTCTGCATAGAGGTTCCATCACACTGGAAAGTAAACCGGAAGAAGGGACAACGTTCACGGTGCGGATTCCTTTGAATTATATTATGTAAGAGGACAGAAAGCAGGAAGGGGGAGAGGAGAATGCGACACCGAAAAAAACTAATCATGCTGCTTATTTGTCTTTGTATGGTCTGTATCTTTTCTGCCTGCGAGAAAGTAACCAGATTGGAAAATGATTATGTATATTATATCAATGAAGAAGAGAACGCACTCGAGAAGGATCGCTATGATCTCCAGGGGAAAAAAGGAGAGGATGCGGTAGACGACCTTCTAAAACATCTGTCCAAAGAGTCGGGCGATGTGAAGTATATTTTCCCACTTTCAGATGGAGTGAAGGTACAGGCCTATGATCTGCAGGATGGAAATCTAACATTGGATATGAATGAGGCCTATGCTTCCCAGAAAGGGACAAAAAGTATCTTGATAAGAGCTGCTGTTGTCCTGACACTGCTTCAGGTGGCAGATGTGGATCGGGTGGCAATTACAGTAGATGGGGTACCGCTTACAGATATGGAAGGTCAGGAAGTCGGGTTTATGGATGAGAATAGTTTTGTCCAGAATACAGGTTCTACTTTGAATTCATATCAGACGGCTTCTCTGAAGCTCTATTTTGCGGATGAAAATGGGGACCAGCTGCTGGAGGAGTCTAAGGATGTAAAATATAGCAGCAATATTTCTTTGGAAAAGCTGATTGTGGAGCAGTTAATAAAGGGACCCACAAAAAGCACCCATTATCCAGTTATTAATCCGGCAACAAAGCTTTTGGGAATCTCCATCAAGGATGGAATCTGCTACGTGAATTTTGATGAGAATTTCCTGGTAAGTGCTTGTGACGTGAAACCGGAGATTACCATTTATTCTATCGTGAATTCCCTGATTGACGGAACGAATGCCAGTCAGGTACAGATTAGCGTGAACGGAGAGACGAATGTCACCTACATGGAGAAAGTGGATTTGAACCAGGTTTTTAACCGTGATACAGGGTGGATAAAGGAGGCAGATTAGTGCAAAAGAGACCATTGTGTTTCTGCTGCCTCTTCTTTCTGGGGGTTCGGATCATTCTATTACTTAGCGGCATCTGGCCATCAGACCTTGCCGCTTCGCCCATAGAAAAGGCGGGAAAAGAGAAGGATACAGTCTACGTGTCCGGGGAGATTTTCCGGCGGGAAGAGAATGCAGAGTATGACATTTATTATCTAAAACAAAATTCTATATATCTGAATCAGAAGTCAGAGAATCAGATATCATCAAATCAAAAATTATCGAGTCAGAAATCGATCCATCAAAAATCGTTGAATCAAGAATCAATTCAGGAAGCAAGTCTTATTGTTTATCAGAAAAAAGAAGAATCCAAACAATTAAAAGTGAAGATAGGGAATCAGATGCAGGTTGTGGGACAACTCGCATTTTTCGAAAGTCCGGGGAATCCGGGACAGTTTGACCAGAAATTCTACTATCAGAAGCAGAAAATCCATGCTATGGTCTGGGCGGAAAAAATTCAGGTAACTGCTGCGGGAGTCAATTATCTCAGAGAAGCCCTGTCTCAGGTTCGCAGACGCTGGAATGTGCGGCTGATATCGGCCCTGGGGGAGGAGGATGGAGGTACCATGAGTGCCATCCTGCTGGGAGAAAAAGGGGGACTTGACAGTGAGCTGAAAGATCTGTATCAAAAAAACGGAATCGGACATATTCTGGCAATTTCCGGGCTTCACATGTCTTTTATCGGAATGGGACTTTATACGGTTCTTAGAAAGCGCGGCTGCAGCTTTATGGTTGCCGGAATGACTGGAATTCTTCTGCTGGCTTCCTATACACTCATGATTGGCTGCAGTGTCTCAAGCATGCGGGCAGTCATTATGTATGTGATTCGTATGGGTGCAGAGATGACCGGGCGTGTCTATGACACCGCTACCAGTGTGGCACTGTCTGCGGCCATCGTGATTTTGTGGAGACCACTGTATATTCTGGATGCCGGTTTTCTTCTGTCTTATGGTGCGATTACAGGAATCTATCTGCTGCTGCCTTTTTTTGAAAGACTGCTGCGTGTGGAAGAAAAAAATCCAAAATTGTTAAAATGGTTCGAAGAAGGGATCTGCGCAAGCCTGAGCATCAATGTAGGGCTGCTTCCGATTCTTCTGTATTTTTACTTTGAATTTCCATTGTATTCCTTTGTGCTGAATCTGTTCGTGATTCCACTGATGTCGTGGGTACTCGGAGCAGGAATTCTGGGCTCCATTCTGTATGGAATTCCCCTCTTGGGAAACGTGGTGCTGAAAAGCTGCACCCCGGTGCTGTCACTTTACGAAGCCAGCTGCAGGAAAGCTTTGACCCTTCCCTTTAGCCGGATGGTTTCTGGACAGCCCGGGATGTGGCAGATTGTGGCCTATTATGCAATCCTGCTTTTTTTGTTGATGTTTCAGAATTGGATGATAACAAGAGAAGAAGTGAAGGAAACAAAACAACAGTGTATCGTGCAGCAGAGATTCCTGACTGAAAGATGGATGCCATATTTTCTATGGGGAAGCCTTCTGCTTATGAGCTGCATACTTACGTTTCGTCCGGGAATGGCTGGAAAGGTCAGTGTGACGATGCTGGATGTGGGACAGGGAGATGGACTCTGTATCCGGGGACCGGGTGGAGGCGTGTATTTTATCGATGGAGGAAGCAGCAGCGTCTCAAAGATAGGAAAATACCGACTGGAACCTTATCTGAAGTCTCAGGGAATAGGAACTATTGATTATGCCCTGATTTCTCACGGGGATCGTGATCATTGCAGCGGGATAGAAGAACTGCTTGCAAATCAAAACATGGGAATACGGATTCACAACCTGGTGCTTCCGCAAAAAAAGCTGTGGGATGAAAACTTAGCACAGCTTGGAAAGCTGGCAGGGTCTTATGGAACGAGGGTGCTGACCATAGAAACTGGAGAGCGTATCACCGAAGGAGCGATGACCCTGACCTGCATTCAGCCGGATGAATCCTATGAGGGCGAGATTGGAAATGCCAGTTCCGTAGTGCTTGGCCTTCAAATGGGCTCCTTTGATATGCTCTGTACGGGTGATGTAGAAGGACGGGGGGAGGAGCTGCTGACGGAACAAGTAAAGGGAAGACGCTATGAAGTGCTGAAGGTGGCACATCATGGATCTAAAAATTCCAGCAGCGCAGCTTTTTTGCAGGGAGTACAGCCAGATTATGCACTGATTTCCGCGGGAAGGGATAACCGCTATGGACATCCCCATACCCAGACGATAGAAAGACTTGAGGCAGCCGGTAGCAAACTTGTTTCTACAGTGGAATCGGGAGCGATTCAGGTGACCAGTGATGGGAAAACCATGAAGATTGAGGTGTACAAAGAATAAAGTTTCGGATATAATAGAAAGGATGAACATTCGGATTTCTATGGCTGCCCTAAGGAAGCATCAGGCCGGGGACAGAATTTGGAATGCATATCATACAGGATGAAGAAAGGTAACATTTTGTGAAAAGTTTAAATGAAGATTTAAAAACAGGACAATTTAAGCAGATCTATCTTCTCTATGGGGAGGAGAATTATCTGAAGAAGCAATATAAGGATCGGCTGACTAAGGCGATGATTCCCGAGGGAGATACTATGAATTATTCCTATTTTGAGGGAAAGGGCGTGGAACCCAGAGAAGTCATTGATTTGTCTGAGACAATGCCATTCTTTGCAGACAGAAGACTGCTGGTTTTTGAAAATACCGGTTTTTTTAAGACGGCATCACCAGAGCTGGCTGATTACCTGAAGGAGCTTCCGGAGACTTCCTATTTCCTTTTCGTGGAAAATGAGATTGACAAGCGAGGAAAGCTTTACAAGACCGTCAAGGACAAGGGGCGGATCGTGGAGCTGCCCCTTCAGGATGAGAACACACTGAAGCGGTGGATTCTGGGTGCGGTGAAGCGAGAGAACAAGCAGATCAGCGAACGAAGCATCCTGCATTTTCTGGAAAAGACCGGGACAGATATGGGCAATATCCAGGGGGAGTTGGAGAAGCTTTTTTGCTATACGCTGGAGAAGTCGGATATTACGGAGGCAGATATTGATGCTGTCTGTGTGACGCAGATTTCTAATAAGATTTTTGATATGGTCAATGCCGTGGCAGACAGAAGGCAGCGGCGGGCACTGGAGTTGTACTATGATCTGCTGGCACTGAAGGAGCCATCCATGAGAATCCTTTATCTTATGACCAGGCAGTTTCGGATCCTAATGGAGGTCAAGGATCTGATGAAGCATGGATTTGGCAGGAAAGAGATTGCCAGTAAGGCGGGGCTTCATCCATTTGCGGCAGGAAAGTACATGGAGCAGGCCAAGTCTTTTAAGACCAGTGTACTGCGGGGAATCATTGAGGAAAGTGCAGATATCGAAGAGCGGGTGAAGACGGGACTCCTGACCGACAACATTGCAGTGGAAGTTTTTATTGTGAAATACAGCCAGCCGTGATAGAATGTGGACGCAGAGAAAACCTGAAAAACAACGGCCATAAAGAGAACATCATAGAATACAAAAAAGAAATTGTAATAGTAAAATCAAAGAAAATCCTGTTTTTATTTTTGAATACAAACAGGAGATGTAATAAAAATCAGGAAACAGGAGGAAAATAGATTGTCAACAATGGATCAGAGTAAGATACGTAATTTTTGTATCATTGCACATATAGACCACGGAAAATCAACCCTGGCAGACAGAATTATAGAAAAGACGGGACTACTTACCAGCAGAGAGATGCAGGCACAGGTTCTCGATAACATGGATCTTGAGCGGGAGCGTGGAATCACAATCAAAGCACAGGCAGTGAGAACGGTCTATACGGCCAAGGACGGGGAGGAGTACATTTTCAATCTGATTGATACCCCCGGGCATGTGGATTTCAACTATGAGGTATCTCGAAGCCTTGCGGCCTGCGACGGAGCAATTCTGGTAGTGGATGCGGCACAAGGGGTGGAGGCTCAGACCCTGGCAAATGTATATCTTGCATTAGACCATGATCTGGATGTCATGCCGGTCATCAATAAAATTGATCTTCCAAGTGCAGAACCGAAGCGGGTGATTGAGGAAATTGAGGACGTCATTGGAATCGAGGCAGGTGATGCACCCCTTATTTCTGCAAAGACGGGGCTGAATGTGGAAGATGTTCTGGAGCAGATTGTGAAGAAGATTCCCGCCCCGATCGGTGATGCGACAGCACCTCTTCAGGCATTGATTTTCGATTCACTTTATGATTCCTACAAAGGTGTCATCGTATTTTGCAGAATCAAAGAGGGCAGTGTGAGCCGTGGAACAAAAATCCGCATGATGGCGACCAAGGCAGAGGCAGAGGTGGTGGAAGTGGGGTATTTCGGTGCCGGACAGTTTATTCCATGCGAAAAACTGTCGGCCGGGATGGTTGGCTATATCACAGCAAGCCTTAAGAATGTAAAGGATACCCGTGTGGGTGACACAGTGACAGATGCAGCCGATCCATGTGAAGCACCACTCCCCGGTTATAAGAAGGTGAATCCGATGGTATACTGCGGACTATATCCTGCGGATGGCGCAAAGTATCCGGATCTTCGGGATGCACTGGAAAAGCTGCAGCTCAATGATGCGGCACTGCAGTTCGAGGCAGAGACCTCTATTGCACTGGGATTTGGTTTCCGGTGTGGTTTCCTGGGGCTTCTTCATCTGGAGATTATTCAGGAACGACTGGAGAGAGAATACAATCTGGATCTGGTAACGACGGCTCCGGGTGTTATCTATAAAGTTTATAAGACCAGCGGCGAGGTCATTGAACTGACCAACCCGTCGAATCTTCCAGACCCATCAGAGATTGACTATATGGAAGAGCCGATGGTGAAAGCGGAGATTATGGTGACCTCGGAATTTATCGGGGCAATCATGGATCTGTGTCAGGAACGGCGGGGCATTTATCAGGGAATGGAATATATTGAAGAGACAAGGGCAGTCCTTCGCTATCATCTGCCCCTCAACGAGATTATCTATGATTTCTTTGATGCACTGAAATCCCGTTCCAGAGGATATGCTTCCTTCGATTACGAGATGTTGGGCTATGAAAAATCAGAGCTGGTGAAGCTGGATATTCTTATCAACAAAGAAGAAGTGGATGCGCTGTCCTTTATTGTGCATGCCGGAACGGCTTACGAGCGTGGAAGAAAGATGTGCGAGAAGCTGAAGGAAGAGATTCCGAGACAGCTCTTTGAGATACCAATCCAGGCGGCGGTGGGAAGTAAGATCATTGCCCGTGAGATTGTAAAAGCCATGCGCAAGGATGTCCTCGCAAAATGCTATGGTGGTGATATTTCCCGTAAGAGAAAACTTCTGGAGAAACAGAAGGAAGGAAAGAAGAGAATGCGTCAGGTTGGAAATGTAGAGATTCCACAGAGTGCATTTATGAGTGTATTGAAGTTAGACGACAAATAAAACCGGAGGTGTGACATGGAATTATAT
>JAQVCP010000091.1 GCA_028689735.1 Hespellia sp.
AACTTAGCATTACCGATATAAACTTTTTTACCCTCGATATCCGCGAGTACTCCAAATCCAGTAAATTCTTCCACCCGCTCAACCCGTTCTTTATCAAGAGGTTTTCCATAAGAATCCCTCAGCGATACTGCAATCGGATGGTTCGAATAGGACTCACCAAGAGCCGCCAGTTCTAAAAGCTCATCCTCACTCATTCCAACCGGGTGAATTTTTCCAATATTGAACTCTCCTTTGGTCAGAGTTCCTGTCTTGTCAAAAACAAACGTATCAGCTGCGGCAAGCGCTTCCAGATAATTGCTTCCTTTAATTACCACGCCTTGCCTTGATGCTGCACCGATTCCACCAAAAAATGCCAGCGGTACAGAGGTGACCAATCCGCACGGACATGCCGTGACAAGGAAAATCAAGCCTCGGTATACCCAGGTATGTAAGTCACCCTCTGCGAAGGTATAGGGTGGAATAATCATAATTGCAAATGCACACACTGTTACAATTGGTGTATAAAATTTTGTGAATTTCCCAACAAAATTCTCTGTTCTTGCCTTTCTGCTGCTTGCATTTTTTACAAGGTGAAGAATCTTCGATACGGTGGATTCTCCATATAATTTCTTCACGCGCGCTTCCAGTACTCCAGTCACGTTGATACTGCCGCTGTAAATGATGCCTCCCGGCTCCACCTCCTGCGGCATGGACTCTCCTGTAATTGCCTGGGAATCTATGGTACTTCTTCCCGACGTAATCACTGCATCTACCGGAACACGTTCTCCTGACTTTATAATGATGATATCCCCGATCTTCAACTCACTGGGATCCACCATAACTTCTTCGCCATCCACTTTACGGTTGGCATGATCCGGACGGATATCCATTAATTTTTCAATGGATTTTCGGGAACGCTGGAGTGCAATTGCCTCCAGAAATTTTCCACACTGAAAAAATAGCATAACTGCTACGGATTCTGCATTTTTTCCCACAAGAAATGCTCCTACTGTAGCCAGAAGCATCAAAAGGTTCTCATCAAAAAATTTGAATTTTTTGAAATTCCTTCCCATGTCCTGCAGCGTGCTTGCTGTAATTACAATATAAGACAGCAAAAAAAGAACCAGAGACTGCCACTGTCTCAGTTCCCAATGTCCTGTAGCAAATATAGCATAGGCGTAAAGTATAGTCCCTACTCCCAACTCAATTAATTTTTTCTGTGTCCCTTTCGTCATCCCAAACCTCAACTTTATTCCTTTACTCTTCTTACTTTCTCATAACATCTTTTACAAGATTGTAAAACAGACGTCAATAGTCTGCATGTTGTAAAACCATTTGACGTCTATCTCTTATTATAGGTGAACTTCTTGCATTTTGTCCACCTTTGTATACAAGATTTTTGTGTTTTCATACAAAGAATCTGTTTTGTAATTCTTTTGTAATATTTCCGTAATATTTTCTGACAATATTTCTTGTCTATTCTATCTGCCAGTCAATCGGCGTCTCCCCGTGTTCCTCCAGAAAAGTATTGGTCTTGCTAAACGGCCTGCTCCCGAAAAATCCGCGATAGGCGGAGAGAGGACTTGGATGTGGTGCCTCCAGGATCAGATGGTTGGGGTTACTCAGCATCTTCTTTTTTCGTTGTGCCGGAGCTCCCCACAAAATAAATACAATGGGACGATCCTGTCCGTTCAGTGCCATAATCGCCGCATCGGTAAATTCTTCCCAACCGATTCCTCTATGAGAGTTGGCCTCATGTGCGCGCACGGTTAGAACTGTATTAAGCATCAGCACGCCCTGCTGCGCCCACTTGGTCAGGTACCCGTGTTCGGGAATGCTGCATCCTATGTCATCGTGGAGTTCCTTGTAGATATTCACCAGAGATGGGGGAACGTCTACGCCCTTCTTGACCGAAAAGCAGAGACCATGAGCCTGTCCCACATTATGATAGGGATCCTGCCCGAGAATAACAACCTTCACCTCTTTTAGCGGCGTCAGGTGAAATGCATTGAAAATATCATCTGACGGTGGAAATATCTGATGTGTGTGGTACTCCTGATTCACTGTGTTGAATAACTGTCTGTAATATGGTTTCTTGAATTCCTCCTTGAGGGCTTCATACCAGTCTCCATTGATTCCTGCCATCTGCTCAGCTCCTATCATCTTTTGTATATTAACTCATCTTATCTGTATGTAAAGAATCTTGTGTGTAAACTCATCTTACCTATAAAAAGTATTGTTCAAGCGGATGCCCGGAATCCACCACGATCTCAGTGGCAGCCCGCAACTCCTGCCGAGACAACGATGTTCCACTGTCACTTTCTATAGACGCACAGGCACATTCTCTGACTGCAGATAACGCTTTACTTCTTTGATTTCCAGTTCTTTGTAGTGGAAAAGGGATGCCGCCAGCGCTGCATCCGCCTTGCCATCCGTCAACGCTTCTTTAAAATGTTCCAGCGTTCCTGCACCGCCAGATGCAATGACCGGAATAGATACGCTCTCCGCGATGGCGCGGGTCAGTTCCAGATCATATCCTGCCTTCGTTCCATCGCAGTCCATGGAAGTCAGCAGGATTTCCCCCGCTCCCAGTCTTTCTACTTTCCTAGCCCACTCTATGGCATCGATTCCCACATCGATTCTTCCGCCATTTTTATAGATATTCCAGCCACTTTGATCATTCCTTCGCTTGGCGTCAATTGCAACGACCACACACTGACTTCCGAACTTATCCGCTGCTTCTCGAATGAGCTCAGGAGTGTTGATTGCCGACGAGTTGATAGAAATCTTATCCGCGCCCTCCCGAAGCAATGCTTTGAAATCATCCACAGTACGGATTCCTCCGCCCACAGTAAATGGAATAAAGACACACTCTGCTACTTTTCTCACCATATCAACCACAGTCTCTCTCGCATCTGAGGAAGCCGTGATATCTAAAAACACCAGTTCATCAGCTCCAGCTTTGTCATAAGCCTTCGCAATCTCGACCGGATCACCGGCATCTTTTAAATCCACAAAGTTCACGCCCTTTACCACTCTTCCGGCATGAACATCCAGACAGGGAATAATTCTTTTTGTAAACATAGTTTTCTCCTTTATCTTCACAATTCCACAAAGTTCTTCAAAATCTGCAGTCCCACATCGCTGCTCTTTTCCGGATGGAACTGGCATGCAAATACATTCTCTTTCTCTACAGACGCATGAATGTGTGTACTGTACTCAGTAGAAGCCTTGACAATTTCTTCTTCCTTTGCCTTCAGATAATAGGAATGCACAAAGTATACATATGCATTTTCCTCTATCCCCTTGAACAGCCGTCCATTATGCTCCAGGTGGAGAGAATTCCATCCCATATGCGGTATCTTGAGTCCTTCGCTGTCTGGTATACGAAGAATCTCACCTTTCAGTACACCCAGACCTTCTACTCCCGGCGCTTCATCACTCCGTTCAAACAGAAGCTGCAGTCCTAAGCAGATGCCGAGAAATGGAATCTCTTGTTCTACTACCTGGTGAATCACCCTATCCAAATTGTATTTTTTTAGATTTGCCATTGCATCTCCAAAGGCTCCAACACCTGGAAGAATCACCTTATCCGCGGATAAGATCTCCTCTGCATCTCTGGTAATTTTCACATCCTGGCCTAACAGGACCAGTGCTTTTTCAACGCTTTTTATGTTACCTGCGTCATAGTCTATTATTGCTATCATATGGTCGCCTCCTATGATTAAAACTCCCTGTTGTCTCTCACTGTATTCCTGCATATTTGATACACTGTATTAGTTTAACACAAAAAGGGCACTGTTTCCAGAGTAAAACAGCCCCCGAATCAGTTCGTCATAAAAATCCAACTGATTTGAAGGCTGTTCAATCCACAGTGTTTTCTTTTCCTTTTGTTTTTGCTTTTATTTTCTTGGGTTTTCTTCTTTTAATGCTTTAGCTTGGAATCCAGTTCAAACCAGAATTCCACACCATTATCATAATTCTTCACACCATATTGCTGGTGGAAGGATTCCATGATTGCCTTTACGATGGAAAGGCCGATTCCATTGCCGCCATATTCCCGTGTGTGTGCCTTGTCCACCTTGTAAAACTTCTCCCAGAGCTTCGCAAGATCATCTTCCGGTATCGGGCTTCCACTGTTGAATACTGTCACTCTTGTGGTATCCGCCTGCTTGATAATGCGGATTTCGATTCGTTTCTCATTGGCTGCATGATGAATCGCATTCGTCAGATAATTTCTCACGACCTGTTCCGTCTTAAATTCATCCGCCCATACATAAATAGGTTGTGTCTCTGCAAAGGAAACATTGGCATCCGCCTGCTGTACCAGTATCTCACAGCTCTGTACCACACCACGTACCAGTGCAACAATATCAAATCGAACGAATTCCAGTTCCTGATCACCGAATTCCAGCTGATTCAACGTCAGAAGATTCTTCACCATCTGATTCATCTTGCCCGCTTCATCCATAATTACATCACAATAGAACTCCCGGCTCTCCGGATCTTCATTGACCCCTTCTTTCAAGCCTTCCGCATACCCCTGGATCAGAGCAATCGGCGTCTTCAGCTCGTGAGATACATTTCCAAGGAACTCCGTCCTCATATTCTCCAGCTTTTCTTTCTGCTCGATATCATGCTGTAATTCATTGTTGGCACTCTTCAATTCAGAGATTGCCTTTTCCAATGTATTCGACATGACATTGAAGTTTTCTCCAAGCACACCAATCTCGTTGTCTCCTCCACTGGTATATTTCGCATCAAAATCCAGATTTGCCATCTTCTTCGACAGAGTTACCAGCTCCAGCAGCGGGTCGGTCAGCTTCTTGGAAAAATACCACACCAGAAGTCCACTGACCATCATCGCGATGACGCCCATGTAAAGAAGAAATTTATTTGCAATCTTGGCACTGTCCTTAATGCTTTCCAATGGACTTCTCATAATGAAGCTGTCCCCATTGTCGAAGGTTCCCCACATCTCGATGTAATCTGTCTTACTCAAAGGATCGTTTGCTTTCTGAATCTCGTAAGAATTCGTTTTCTCCAGTATGTGTCCGTCATCCTGGTTCATACCAATCTTATAACCGAACAGCTGTGACATCAATCTGCCGTTGTCCTCGCGGTCAGTCATCAGAACCACCTGTGAACCATCAGAAACAATAAAGGATATATTCCCCTGCTCCGCAATCTGCCCCAACTGCGTCTGCACTTCCTCGTTCCCTGTCGTGTCATTCACAAGAGCATCATTAATTGCCGTATACATTGAAACCAGATCATCCTCTTTGTTAAAAATGTAATACTGCTCCAAAAACCTTGCATTGATAATGAACATCCCAATTACAATACAGGTAATCAGTCCGACAAACAGGATAATCATCTGTTTTTTGATTGACCGTTTCATTTTCCGACCTCAAACTTATATCCCATACCCCAGATTGTCTTGATATACTCCCCTTTTTCTCCCAGTTTGCTCCGCAGCTTTTTCACATGGGTATCAATGGTTCGGGCATCTCCGAAGTAATCATAATTCCAAACATTATTAAGGATCTTCTCGCGGGAAAGCGCAATCCCTTCATTCTCCACAAAATAAGTAAGAAGTTCAAATTCTTTGAAACTTAAGTCTACCGACTTGTCATCAATCTTCACAATATGGGCTGCCTGATCGATCAGAATACCTCCTGCATCCCTGACATCCCCGGAATCCTTACCCTGAACTCTTCTAAGGATTGCTTCCACTCTTGCTACCAGAATCTTCGGGCTGAATGGTTTGGAGACATACTCATCTACTCCAAGCTCGAATCCCTGAAGTTCATCCCGCTCATCCGCTCTCGCTGTCAGCATGATGATTGGGACCTTGGAAGTTGTCCGAATCTCACGGCACACCTGCCATCCATCCATCTTCGGCATCATGACATCCAGAATAATCAGCGCGATATCCTTGTGTTCATAAAACATATCCATAGCTTCCATGCCATCTCCGGCTTCAATCACACCGTATCCTTCCCTGGTAAGAAAATCCTTCACCAGCTTTCTCATCCTGCGCTCATCATCCACTACCAGAATTGTCCGTTTATCCATTTACATATCCTCCCTGCATAAGGTGTTATTGTATATTTTTTACCAGTATTTTCAATAAAGTAAAGACACTTGCTCCACTCTCTTGTTATCATAGCAAAAAAATATGTCTAACTTGTGAAGCAAAAAACAGTTCACAAACAATTCATGACGTGGTATAATGAATGTCATGCAGATATAGTTCATTGGTAGAACACCAGCTTCCCAAGCTGGGGAGGCGGGTTCGATTCCCGTTATCTGCTTTTTCTTATGCCCTCTTTACTCTACACTCTTCAATGACTCCACCATACCAATCCGCTTCAATTTGAAGTACATCACCCAATTCACAAAGGCAGAAAATCCAATGGTAATCAGTACGCTGAACACATAGCTGGAAAAATCTACATTTCTCCCGAACATGGCAGTATCAATTTCCACTGTCACAATCAGGAAACGGTGCAGGACTCTGCCGATTCCAAGTCCTGCAAGTGCTCCAATAAGCGTGAGAATCACATTTTCACGGTACACGTAAGCAGCCACCTCCTTGTGATAAAATCCAAGGACACGAAGTGTTGCAAGCTCCCGCTTCCGCTCGGTGATATTAATGTTATTCAGATTGAAAAGCACCACAAATGCCAGCATTCCCGCCGATACCGTAAGTACTACCAATACGATATTCAGACTTCCAAGCATGTCATCCAATTGTCCCCTTACATCGCTGGTGTAGCTTACGCTAAGTGCCGCCGCTTCCTGAAGGGCCGCTTCTCCGACCTGCTCCAGCTGCTTCTGTGATATGTCACCGGTCTCAAAGTAAATTGCATTGTAATCCGGTGCTTTTTTGAACATTTTTTCATATAATACCGGGCTCATATAGAGATAGTGACTCATATAGTTCTCGCAGACATTTGAAATCGTCAGTTTGATTTCGCCCTGTATATCGTCCTTGAGGTAAATTGTATCTCCGGCTTTCACATTCAATGTCTTTGCCATCTTCTCTGTCAGTATCACTTCATCATCATTCAGGGTGTACCGCGCATCGGTCACACGGTCACGGAAGACTACAAAATCATTGACACGCTCCATATCCTGTGGGACACAGAGATAAACATCTTTTTTTATTTTCTCATTTCCTATGGTTACTGTCTGCAGGAGAATTTCTTCCGTCCCTTTGATCCTGCTGTCGCTGCTCAGATAATCCATCAGCTGAGCTTCTTCTGATTGTTTGGCATTATCCTCCATAATAATTGTCCCGTCAAACATCTGCACATCCTGATACTGAATCAGTGCAATATCGAAAATGGAATCCTTTAGTCCGAATCCGACTAGCAGAAGTCCTGTACAGCCTCCGATTCCAAGGACAGTCATAAAGAACCGCTTCTTATAGCGCATCAAATTCCGCACAGTTGCCTTCCAGATGAAGCTGAGTCTTCTCCAGATAAATGGAACCCGCTCCAAAAAGACTCTCTTTCCTTTCTTCGGTGCTGGTGGACGCATCAGCGATGCCGCACTCTCCCGAAGTTCCTTGATGCAGGAGAAAACAGTAGCGCCAATGGTGCACAACATGGCAACCGCCGCGGACATCAGCGCATAATACATGTTGTATGGAATATCCAGCGTATCCATATGTGGATACATAATCCGGTAAGCAATAATAATAATTGCCGGGAGAATCTTTTCTCCGATCAGTACCCCCACCACACTCCCTCCTGCTGTAGCAAAGAATGCGTAGCCTAAATATTTTGCTGCAATAGAACTCTTCGGATAGCCCAGTGCTTTCATGGTTCCAATCTGGGTTCTCTGCTCTTCCACCATACGGGTCATGGTCGTCAGACTGATCAGTGCTGCCACAAGAAAGAAAATAACCGGAAAGACCTTTCCGATTGCCCGCATTCGATCGGCGTTCTCTCCATAGCCATCGTATTCTGTCAGGCTGCCTCTGTCATTGATGTACCATTTTGCATTTTCAATCTCATCTACTTCGTCCTGTGCATCCTGAAGCTTCTTCTCTCCATCGGCAATCTTATCCTCTGCTTCTTTCTTTCCATCGTCATATTCCTGCTGGGCATCTGCCAGCTTCTGTTCATTTTCCGCAATTTCCTGCTCACCTGTAGTAAGCTTTGCCTGTGCAGACTTGATCTGTTCCCAGCCATCATTAATCTGGGTCTGCCCATCGTTGATCTGGTTCTGTCCCTCACTGATCTGCGCCTGCCCATCATTAAGCTGCTGCTGTGCGTCATTGATTTGATTCTGCCCATCATTGATCTGAGCCTGCCCATTATCAATTTGCTGCTGTGCATCGGAAAGTGCCTGTGTCACCGTATCTCTTGCCTGTTGCTTCGCCTGCTCCATAGCCTGTGCCAGTCGGGTATCCAAGGCATCCTTCTGAAGATTCAGCTGAACAAGCTGCGCCTGAAGCTGTACCGCCATATCTTCAGCTCCTGCAGCCTGCGCCTGTCTCAGTGCTTCTTCTGCCTGAGCGATTCCATCCTGAAGCTGCGCCTTTCCTTCCTGGGCCTGCCGGTACTCATCCGAATTCTCTGCCATCTGGATTGCTTCAGTCTCCGCCTGAGCATATGCCTGTTCCTTCTGGCTGTCCAATTCTTGCTGGCTTGCCGTCAACTCTGCCTGCTTTTGACTTAGTTCTTCCTGTTTCTGATTCAGTTCCTCCTGACCTGCTGACAGCTCCGACTGCTTTTCATCCAGGTCTGACTGACTGGCATCCAATTCATTTTGCTTCTCGATAAGCAGTGCACGATTGTCTTCGATTTCTTTTTTTCCGTCTGCCAGTTGTTGTTTTGCGTCCTCAAGCTGGGAGTTTCCATCGTCAAGCTTCGCCTTTGCATCTGCCAGCTCATCCTCCGCTTTCTTCTTAGCATCCGCAAGCTCAACTCTGGCATCTGTCAGCTTCTCATTGGCCTCATCCTTTACCTCTGCCGAACGGATTTCCTCCCGCTCCTCTCGGATCCCATCCACCCCATCAGTCACAGTTTCCACCGCGTCATCATAGGCATCAGTAAATGCAGTCAGATTCTTTGCACCTTGAACAGAGGCATACAATTCCGTGTATACCTCCATGTCAAATGCGCTGTCTGCCACAGCAATAAATCCATTGACTGTTCCGGTTCCTATGGTGCTGCTTCCACGATAAAATGAAACGTAACACGGACTGCTGCCTGCACCCACGATGGTAAAGGTATCGGTCACCAGTGTGTCCGTAATCGCATCCGTCTTTCCAGAAGCCACCGTAATCTTATCCCCCAGCTTAAATCCGGACTCTGTCATAAAATCCTCATCCACCAGACACTCATTTTTCTTTTGCGGCAGCCGCCCTTCACTGACTGAAAGTGTATTCATGGTCGGAAGTTCAGAAAAAATGTGCACCACCTTCTGGCTGTCCCCCACAGTACAGATTGCGTCCGTCGAATACCCTGCCTCCACCTTCTCGATTCCATCTACATTCTCCAGTGCAGTGATATCCGCTTCTGTAAGTCCGAGCGTGCTGATGACCTGCACATCCATAAGATTGTGCCTGTCAAAATATTCGTCACCCGTCAGTCGCATATCCGGCTCCGCCGCGCGGATTCCCGAGAAAAACGCAACGCCGATTGCGACAATAAAGAAGATTGATAAGAACCTTCCAAGGCTGGTCCTGATCTCCATGTAAAAATCTTTTCTCAATGCCCGTTTCTTCATAAGTCTCCACTTCCTACCATTCTGTGACTTTGCAATGACCTCTCCATAACTTTTCCGGTGATTTTCTAATCACTCTGTAATGACTTTTCTTATCACTTTCTAATCATTCTGCAATGGCTTTTCCTATCGGCTTTCCATCTACCACTCAATTGAATCGATAGACTGGGGATTCTCATTGACTCTCATATCTGACACTTTTCCGTTCTTGATCTTAATGAGCCGATCTGCCATCGGTGCCAGCGCTGAATTGTGGGTAATGATAATGACCGTCATTCCCCGCTCCCGACACATATCCTGAAGAAGCTTTAAAATGGATTTTCCAGTGTTGTAATCCAGGGCCCCCGTCGGCTCATCACAGAGCAAAAGCTTTGGATTCTTGGCCAGTGCCCTTGCAATGGAGACTCTCTGCTGCTCCCCGCCTGATAACTGCGCTGGAAAATTGTCTGCACGCTCCTCCAGTCCCACTTCCTTCAAAACCTCTCTTGCATCCAGTGGATCCCTGCAAATCTGAAGAGCCAGCTCTACATTTTCAAGTGCCGTCAGATTGGGAACCAGATTGTAGAACTGGAATACGAACCCGATGTCATCTCTGCGGTACTCGGTCAGCTGTTTCTCGTTAAATGCTGTGATATCCTTTTTGTCTACCGTAATCTTTCCGTCAGTCGCAGTGTCCATGCCTCCGAGAATATTGAGTACCGTTGTCTTGCCAGCTCCGCTGGGACCTACGATTACTACCAGCTCACCCTTGCCGATGGAGAAATCGATACCATCCACCGCGTGGACCTGCACTTCCCCCATATTGTATGTCTTTGTTATATCTTGTAATTTCACAAAATCTTCCATAACTATACACTCCTATCCGGTGAACGGACACACCTGTTTATTATAATTATATTGTATCAGACCAGTCAGAATTATAAAACTGTTACTTTGAAAATTCACAATTAACAAGATGCCTTATATGATCAGATAAGCAATACAAAAATGGATGTATCCATCTACAGTAAACAATACTGATAGATAAACACATCCATTTCTTCCAGGTAATCACAATCGGCTGTACAGTTTCGTCATCTGCCAGATTTCTCCAGCCAGATGTTCCGTGAATTGCCCCTTCTTCATCCGCCATTCCCAGTTGCCGCCGAGGGTAGATGGAAAGTTCGTGCGGGCCTCATTTCCAAGTCCCAGGTAATCCTGCATCGGAACAATACATAAGTCTGCCACACTCGCCATCGCAAGACGGATAAAATCCCAGTGGATTTGATCCGGTCTGCTGCCTGCGTTGTTCAGGTAACGCCGGGCAAATGCTTTGTCATGCTCGTTCAGCGTGCTGTACCACCCCATCAGTGTATCATTGTCGTGGGTTCCGGTATACACAACACAATTCCTATCGTAATTATGTGGCAGATATTCACTGTTCTCGCTGTCATCAAATGCGAACATCAGCACCTTCATATTCGGATATTTCGTATCCGCAACCAGCTGACGCACGCTATCCGTCATAAATCCAAGATCTTCTGCGATGATGTTGACCTTTCCAAGTTTTTCTTCCACATAGCGGAAAAATTCAATTCCCGGTCCCTTTTCCCAGTGTCCAAACTGTGCCGTCTCATCACCGTAAGGAATGGAATAGTATTCATCAAATCCGCGGAAGTGATCTACCCGAACCACATCATACAGCAAAAAACAGTGCTTCATCCGTTGGAGCCACCAACTGTATCCGGTCTCTTTATGATATTCCCAGCTGTACAGCGGATTTCCCCACAGTTGTCCCGTTGCTGAAAATCCATCCGGTGGGCATCCTGCTACCGCAACAGGTTCATTGTTCTCAGTAAACTGAAAGAGCTTTGGTCTCGCCCAGGTATCCGCACTGTCAAATGCAACATAAATCGGGATATCCCCTACGATTTGAACGTCATTTTCATTGGCATAGTGATGAAGCGCATTCCACTCTTTCCAGAACATGTACTGTTGAAACTGATAGAACCGGATTTCTTCTGCCAGCCGCTCCTTCGCCTCCACCAGAGCGCCAGGATGGCGGTCTCTGTATGGCTCTGCCCACTGGCGCCAAGACTTTCCCTCGTTCTCATTCTTCAGCGACATAAACAGACAGTAATCCTCCAGCCAGTATCCATTTTTTTGAATGAACTCAGGGTACTCTGCATTGCCATCCAGTCTAAATCTGGAAAATGCAAGCCGAAGTGTCTTGAACCTGGCATCATACATTTTCTCATAATCTACATAATCTTCCCGGTCCCCAAAATCGAACGCATCGCATTCTGCGCGGGTCAGAAGACCCCATGCAATCAACGCTTCCAGATCGATAAAATACGGATTCCCGGCAAAGGTAGAAAATGACTGATACGGTGAATCACCATAGCTGGTCTGTCCCAGCGGAAGAATCTGCCACTTCTTCTGGCCTGCTGCCTTTAATTTATCTACAAATTCATATGCCTCTTTTGAAAAGCAGCCAATTCCGTAACGGGACGGTAATGCGGAAATCGGTAATAGTATTCCACTTTCTCTCATGGATATTCTCCCTTCCT
>JAQVCP010000168.1 GCA_028689735.1 Hespellia sp.
GGCGATTCCGGCTCCGGCAAGTCCACGATTTTGAACTTGATTTCCAAATACTATGAGGCAGACAAAGGCGAAATTACGATTGGCGGCCGCTCCACCAAAGCAGCGGGCGCAGAGCAGGTGCTTTCCGAAATTTCAACGGTGGATCAAGATGTGTTCCTGTTTGATGATACCGTGAGGAACAACATTCGTTATGCCAGACCAGCTGCAACGGATGCCGAGATTGAAGCAGCCTGCCGCGAAGCAAACTGCGATGACTTTATCCGTAAAATGCCAAATGGCTATGATACGGTTGTGGGTGAAAACGGAAACCAGCTTTCCGGTGGCGAGCGCCAACGCCTTTCCATTGCAAGAGCAATTTTGAAAAATTCGCCTATCTTGCTGCTGGATGAAGCAACTGCCAGCTTGGATGTGGAGAATGAACTTGCTGTTAAGGACGCTATCGCTAATCTGCTAAAGGACAAGAAAACGGTTGTAATGATCGCTCACACGCTATCCATCGTCCAGAAAGCCGATCAAATCGTTGTCATTTCCGATGGCAAAGCAGTTGAAAGCGGAAGCCATGAAGAACTTTTGAAAAGGAGGGGCAAGTATGCTGCCATGTGGAACGCAGAACAGCAGCTTTCAGCATAAAAATGAGTTGGGACATGATTTATATGCAACCCATGTATAGAATACTTTGAGGGCTTTGCACAAAGAGGCAAAGTCCTCTTCTGGGTTTTTGGGGAAGTATGCTTATAGAAAAATCGTCATGTAAATTGGTAGGTAGAGGATATTATACAAAAAAGCAAGAAATGTTATACATTTTTGTAAACATCCCGGAAAAAGACTTGACAAATACGCAATGAATAAATACAATATAACTAAGTTATATAACTTGGTTATAGGAGAAAAATTGTATGAATGAAAATAACACATTAGATCGTATTCTGATTTACGGCAAAGACTTTTTTCTGAAATATACCTTTAAAAGTGCGCCATTGCGAAAAATTGTAGAAGCAGCAGGAGTGACTACGGGCGCTTTCTATGGTTACTTTGCGAATAAAGAAGAGCTGTTTTATGCCTTGACGGATGATACGGCAAATGGTTTGACGGCAATATTGAACTCTGTAGCAAATGATATGAACAATTTCCCTCCAAACGAAAAGATATTTAAAATGTGTGATGCGTATATCCATAGAATACCTGAAATTGTGGATTATCTGCTGGAACACCGCGATGAAATGAAGCTGATCATTGCCTGCTCACAAGGAACAAAGTACGAAAATTATTTCAATATGCTTCAAGAGAGAAATCAGGACAACATCTCGCAGAGCGCAGAAAAATCCGAGCAGATCCATTTGCTTTCGCCCGACACCATTGAATTATTGATGAGCGGTTACTTTTCAATGTTGGCAAAGCTTATAACAGAGGAAACTGATCGAGAGAAGATGATTCGCAGTATGACGGAAGTCGCAAGGATTTATCAAGGAGGAATGTTAGCTTTAATGCAAGAGGAGGCGGAATGATATGCATGAATACTACAGAAAAAATGAGGGCCGGCAACCAAACTGGCCGCAACATATTCTTGATTCAAATGACCCATTAAAATAATGCGAATAATTTGGCGGTAGCTTATGCCGCCTTATTATATAAGTGACGGTTAGTAAAAACTAACACTAGAATGAAAGGAGTTCTATTATGAACAAGAAAACCGTATTTGAACAATTAGCACAGCTTAGTTATCTGCCATTGTACGAGAAAGTACTGACGGCATCTCTTGAACTGGATGTCTATTCTCATCTGTGCGAGAAAACGACAGCTGAGATTCTCGCTAAAAAGCTGGGATGGAACGCAGCGAATACCTCTTATTTTCTGGAGGGATTAACAGCTCTTGGTTTTGTGATGAAGGAGGGAAATCTCTTCTATAATAGTGAGGAGGCGGAAAAATATCTCGTCAAAGGGAAGCCGGAGTATCTGGGAGGTTTTATACAGTACTACAGCGCGAACGAAGGCTCAATGCCTTTTAAGGTAGTAAAACTGGTGACTGAGGGACCACAGCCGATGCAGCAACAGACCAATGAACAGTCTATCGACTTTGTTTCAATGGGAGCTATGATGCGTCAGGCGCAGGAAGGTTACCGACAGCAGGAACTTTTAGAAATTGTTCGTTCTCTGCCTGAGAATGATACAATAAAGTCAGTTCTTGATCTTGGATGCGCAACCGGACTTCTTGGGATGTCGGTGGTTAAAGATAATGACGAACGCACAGGTACATTTATCGATCTGATGCCATCAGAAATCGTGATGGAATCCGCCGAACAGATGGGACTTTCTGATAGGGTCAAGGTTATGAATGGGAATTTCCTGACAGGTGACATTGGCGGTGGATATGATTTAATTCTCGCAGTATCAGTGGCACTTTTTGCCAAAGGGAACATGAATGCTTTCCTTAAAAAGTGCTATGACGCTTTGAATCCTGGCGGTGTGATGCTGGTGATTTCCGAGGGTATTGAGACGGATCACACCGGTCCCTGGGACATGGTGATGGGATATCTTCCTTATTACATGCAGGGGATGAACATGGGTGTGCAGAAAAACGAGGTCAGTGATGAAGCAAAGCGCATAGGTTTTGTGAAATGCGAAAAGCGTACGGAGATGCTTTGCTCTGGTGTTCAGGAT
>JAQVCP010000092.1 GCA_028689735.1 Hespellia sp.
TTGTCGATTGACCATCTAAACTTCAAAAAGAACGCACTGAAATTCAAGTGCCAGAAAGTGAGGCGGTAAGCATGAGCAGTGACCGTGTAAGGATTGACGGCATGGCAGCAGCTATCATGGAAGGTTTAACAGAATATGCAGACCTTGCAACGGATGATTTAAAAGCTGCTGTGAAAAAAGCAGGAACAACGGCAAGAAAAGAAATCCAGACCAATGCTCCAAGCGATACCGGAGCCTATGCTAAAAGCTGGTCGGTAAAGAATACCAAAGAAACCTCCAACACCCTGGAGGTGACCGTGTATTCCAGGAACCGATATCAGTTAGCACACCTTCTGGAGTTCGGTCATGCCAAGCGTGGCGGCGGCAGGGTTGCTGGCAAGAGTCATATTGCCCCGGCAGAGGAAAGAGCAGTATCCGAACTGGAACAGGAGATTACAAGAAAACTGGGAGGTTAGGAATGGAAGAACTGCTTACTATCATCAAGGAAACAGGCATCCCCTTTGCCTATGATCATTTTGCAGAGGGAGAATCGCCTGACCCGCCCTTCATCTGTTACCTTCTTCCTGGCAGTGATAACTTCGCTGCAGATGGAAGAGTGTACTTCAAGCTGAATGAGGTGCGGATAGAACTGTACACCGATACGAAGGACTTGTCGGTGGAACAGAAATTGGAAGATGTGTTGGATGCACATGAAATCTTCTATAACAAGTCCGAAACATGGATCGGCAGTGAAAAGCTGTATGAGGTCCTTTACCAATTTACAGGCAGTTTTTTGCCTGTATGAACAAGTAGCGAAGCGGAATGTGAATGTCCGTATTTTAAGGAGGTCTGAAAAATGGCAGATAAGAATAACAAAGTTAAATACAATCTGAAGAATGCCCATTATGCCCTGCTTACGATTGCAGAGGATGGCACGGTGAGTTTTGGCAAGCCGACTGCAATGCCGGGTGCTGTTTCCATCTCCCTGGATGCAAACGGAGAGCCGGAGAATTTCTATGCAGACGGTGTTGCCTACTATGTAATCAACAACAATATGGGTTATGACGGTGATCTGGAACTTGCAATGATTCCTGAGTCTTTCCGACTGGAATGCCTGAAAGAGGAGTTGGACAGTAATGGTGTTCTGATTGAAAACTCCGATGTGGAACTTGGCTCTTTTGCATTGCTCTTTGAGTTTGATGGAGATCAGAAGCATATCCGTCATGTCCTTTATAACTGTGCAGCATCCCGTCCGGGCATTGAAGGACAGACCAATGAGGACAGCAAGGAAGTACAGACGGAAACTCTGACAATCACTGCAACCCCTCTTGGAAACGGCATGGTCAAGGCGAAGACCGGAAACACCACCAATGCCACAGTATATGCCGACTGGTATAAGGAAGTCTATCTTCCGTCCACGGAAAGTGCGGAGCCGGCAACGCAGGCGGTAACAACGGCGGCAAAAGCAAGTACGACTACCAAGGCAACAACAGCGAAGGAGGTATAAGCCATGAGTATGAAACAGAATATTGAGATTGATGGTAAGCAGGTGCCGTTTCGTGCATCTGCTGCCATTCCCCGTATTTACCGCATGAAATTTCACAGGGATATCTATAAGGATTTGAAGTCCCTGGAAAAGAGTATCGGTGATGGGAATGAGGAGAGTTCCAATCTGGATATGTTCTCTTTGGAGATGTTTGAGAATATCGCTTATATCATGGCGAAACACGCAGACCCGACCATTCCGGATAACCCAGAAGACTGGCTTGACGAGTTTAATACCTTCTCCATCTACCAGGTACTTCCACAGCTGATTCAGCTTTGGGGTCTGAACACACAGACGGATGTTGACTCTAAAAAAAAGTTCGCAGCACAGACCGTGAAATGACAACGCCGTTGTTCCTACTTCGCTGTGTACAGCTTGGCATTTCTATCCAGGACTTGGATCTTCTTACGATAGGAATGGTCAATGATATGTACGCAGAAAGTCGGAATGATGACTGTAAATACGCAACGGTCGCAACACAGGAAGATTTTGATAAATTCTAAAATAAAAGCCCACAATCTTCGTGTTAAAGATTGCAGGCTGATTTGGCAAAAAATTTATGCCTTTCGATAGGAAGTGACTTTTTTCCAGTTTTCTGGAAATCCCATAATATTAAGCAAATCATCATGGGAAATCTGCTGATTATTGCTCACAGCTTTTTCGATTAATTGACTGAGCTGGGATTTGTATCTCAGAAATTCCGAATCTGGCAATAAATAGCGGAAAGCAAGGACAACTGCAAAATAATCACGTTTTCCGCAGAGATAATAATTGCCTTGTGTAGGAATGTCCAGTTTTTTATGCAGTGGAAAATCCGGAATATCCTTTTTGGCACATCTGTGAGAAAACATTCGTTCATTATGTGCACATAAGTTTCGGTAATCGGTCAATACATCCAGAACTTGTCCTAATTGCTTCTCATTAACAGCAATAAAGTCACGGCTCACGGCATACTGAATCTTGGAAACTGACAACTCATACATTTTTGATAACGTACCAAAAGAAAGTGCATTTACCATTACCCAGAGAGGAACATTTCCATGCACCTTTTTATTGTGTTCAAGAAATGGATAGGTTGACTGTCTGGTCAGCAGGGGAGAGAGATGCTTTGTAATCAGACGGTTGATGGCATTGCTCTTTTTCTTTGTATTGTCATAGTTTGATGGATTCAGATAGGCACTTTGCTGTTCACCGAATTTGTCACAGAATGCATAACTGAGGGAAGAACGAATGTGTCGTTCAATATGTAAAAGATGGCGAAGCGTTAGCTCGCGCAGCTGTTCGTCAAACTGATATAAAGCAAGAATATCCTGCAAGGTGGTACCGTCACGGTAGTTTTTTGTTGATGGATTTTTAAATAAATCCTTATACCCCGTAATTAAAGCGTAATAGCCATCCTGCTGTAATATGGATTTTGCTTCGTTTTCATCCGTAATCGTAAGATTTTTATCACGGAGTTTCTGTATTTGTTGTTCGTAAGTCATGAACGGCTTTGGCATAAGTCACCTCCGTATAAATGTTAAAAGGAGCCCCCGCAGGGACTCCTCCGATCGCAGGCCTCGCAAGCTACTGCAATCTATTCACTGGGGTAAGTATAACGCATTTCCACAAAATAGTCAATGGAAATTTGGTGAAATCCCAAACCAATGTGAAAGCGATATACAGTCCAGTTCATTATAGCATATGCAGAAAGAAATGAAAAATACATTTGCTCGGAGAAATCCGGGCTATTTTTATGCCTATCTGGTGGAAGGAGGTGCGTATAGATGGCAAATAGAATCAAGGGTATCACAATTGAAATTGGTGGCGATACCACTAAACTTCAGACTGCACTAAAGGGTGTAAATTCTTCTATCAGGGATACCCAATCGCAGCTTAGGGATGTTGAAAAACTCCTGAAACTGGATCCCGGCAATACAGAACTGCTTGCACAAAAGCAGAAATTACTATCTGATGCAGTATCAGAAACCAAAGAAAAGCTGACTACCTTAAAGACGGCAGCAGAACAGGCGAACACAGCACTTGCCAATGGGGACATTTCCCAGGAGCAGTACGATGCCCTTCAGCGTGAAATTATAGAAACAGAGAATGATCTCAAAAAGTTAGAGGAACAGGCCAATCAGTCTGCAACGGCAGTACAGAAGATTGCAGCTACGGGAGAGAAGCTAAAGACAGTCGGTGATAATATTTCCAGTGCCGGACAGAAACTTCTCCCGGTCACAGCTGGAGTAACCGCTCTTGGAACGGCAGCGGTTACCACAGCTGCGAACTTTGAGTCTTCCATGTCTCAGGTGCAGGCAACAATGGGAATAACCAAAGACTCTATGTCTACCGTAAACGGGGAATCTGTCAATACGATGAATACCCTTGGTAAACTGGCAAAGAAGATGGGGTCAGAAACGGCATTCTCTGCAAGCGAGTGTGCGCAGGCTCTGAACTACCTCGCTCTGGCAGGATATGATACACAGGAAATGTGCGATACACTGCCAACCGTTCTGAACCTGGCAGCGGCTGGTGACATTGAGCTGGCATCTGCATCCGATATGGTTACCGATGCCATGTCTGCACTTGGTATGGGCGTGGATGAAGCTGGGACAATGGTAGATCAGATGGCAAAGACGGCATCAACCACGAACACTTCGGTTGCGCAGCTTGGGGAAGGTATTCTGACTATCGGTGCAACAGCCAAATCCGTAAAGGGTGGAACTTCCGAACTGAATACGGCTCTTGGTATCCTTGCCAACAATGGTATCAAGGGTGCAGAGGGTGGTACGCATCTTCGTAATATTATCCTTGCTTTACAGAATCCGATGGATCAGGCTGCAGATACCATGAACGAGTTAGGAGTTCAGACCTATGACTCCGATGGAAAAATGCGCAGCATGAATGACATCCTCGGTGATTTGAATAAGAGTATGGATGGGATGACGGATGCGGAGAAATCCAATATCATATCCACCATTTTTAATAAAACAGACCTCGCTGCTGTCAATTCCCTGCTTGCCAATACGGGAGATACATGGGATGGCTTACAGTCATCTATTTCCAATAGCGGAGGTGCTGCACAGCAGATGGCAGACACACAGCTTGATAACTTACAGGGTCAGCTGACCATTTTGAAATCTGCATTAGAGGGTCTTGCCATTTCCTTTGGAGAACTTCTGATGCCAGCTATCAAACAGATTGTAGGTTGGATTCAGAAATTTGTGGACTGGCTCAATGGCATGGATGATGGAACAAAGAAAGTAGTAGTGACCATTGCACTTTTGGCGGCGGCCCTTGGACCCATTCTGATTGTGGTCGGTAAAGTTATCTCAGCGGTTGGTACGATTATGACGATTGTTCCGAAGATAGCCGGAGTAATCAATGTGGTCAAAGGAGCATTCGCAGCCTTAAATGCCACGATGCTTGCAAACCCCATCGTTCTGATTATCGCAGCCATTGCAGCCCTGGTCGCAGCGTTCATTTATCTGTGGAATACCAATGAGGATTTCCGGCAGTTCTGGATTGACCTGTGGAACAACATCAAGGAGATAGCGATTGCTGTATGGGAGGCATTAAAGGCATTCTTTGCAGCGGCATGGCAGGCGATTGTAACAACAGCCACGACTATATGGAGTGGACTAACTTCATTTTTCACCGGATTGTGGGCAGGAATCAAGAACGTCTTTACCACAGTGGTGACGGCAATCAGCACATTCCTTTCCACTGCATGGACAGCCATTAAAACCACGGTAACTACTGTATTTACTGCAATTCAGACCTTCTTTTCTACGGTCTGGAATGCAATCCGCACGATTGTGACTACAGTGGTTACTGCAATTCAAAGCTTTCTTACCACGGCATGGAATACCATTAAGACTGTAATTACAACTGTATTGACGGCAATACAGGCTGTGGTTACTACAGTATGGAAAGCAATTTCAACTTTTATTACCACGATTGTGTCAGCCATTCAGACGTTCCTTACTACAGCGTGGAATACGATTAAAACAGTAATTTCCACGGTGCTTGCAGCTATCCAGACGGTATTTACTACGATTTGGAATGCGATCAAAACAGTGATTACTACAGTGGTAAATGGTATCAAATCCACGATTACAACCGTATGGAACAGCATCAAGTCTACCATTACATCCGTGGTAGAAGGAATCAAGACTGCGGTTTCTTCCGCATTCAGTAGTATGTGGAATGGCATCAAGACTACAGTTAGCGGCATTTATAATACCGTAAAAACCGGATTCGATAATGCTGTGAATTTTATCAAGAACCTGGCATCATCGGCATTTAACTGGGGAGCAGATATCATCAACGGAATTGTGAATGGTATCAAAAGCTGTATTGGAAAGATTAAGGATGCAGTTGGCAATGTAGCAGAAACAATTAAGTCCTTCCTGCATTTCTCAGTGCCGGATGAGGGACCACTGACCGATTATGAATCCTGGATGCCGGATTTCATGGGTGGTTTGGCGAAAGGCATTGAGCAGAGCCGTGGACTGGTGGAAAAAGCAGTAAGCGGCGTAGCATCGGATATGATCATCAATCCCAAAGTAGGTGCAGCTGATTTTGCGGGAGCAGATGGAACAGAAAGGTCTGTATCTGATACAAGCACTAGCATTGTTGGTGCTATCCGTGAAGCAGTGAGCGGCATGGCGAATCAGGGAGGGGATATTGTAATCCCAGTATATCTTGGCGGAACGATGCTTGATGAAGTGATTGTAACAGCACAGCAAAGAACAAATCTAAAAAGTGGAGGGAGATAAGCATGGCATTCATTCAGTACTTAAAATTTAATGGAATCCCACTCCCTCTTCCGGATTCTTATGAGTGCGAGTTGTCAGCAGTTGAAGCAGATACAACAGGTGAGACAGAAGCAGGCACAACGCAGAGGGATGTAGTTCGGGCAGGGGTAGTTACCATTGGTGTTTCCTTTTCTGTCAGTTCTGTATGGCTGAAACGGCTGACAGCTTATTCCAAAAAGCCGAAGATTGCCGTGCAGTATTTTGACACAGAGGATTTGGAACTGAAGGAAACAGAGATGTACATCACAGGCTATAAGGCGAAGCTCTATAAGGATACTTCATATAAAGGTCTGTGGACGGTGTCATTTATGCTAAATGAGTTTTAGGAGGTGTTGATTCATGTATCCTGTATCGGATGCCTTCCTGCAGGCGGTGCAGGAGAATACAAGAATTTTTCATTGGACAGGAAAAATCACTACAATGGGCGGGGCTGTATATGACTTTGGATATTCGGATATCGTGAAAGGCAGTGGCTATATTTCGCAGCAGTGCTGCGGAAATACAGAAATTGAACTTGGAACGGTTTATTCTGCGGAAATGGGGATTACACTTTTTTCACAAATTGACCGCTATACACTTGAGAATGCAAAGGTGGAATTGTTTTATCATCTTAGTCTGCCGGATGGATCATATGAGCAGATTCCGATGGGAGTATTTGAAGTAAGTGAAGCAAATCGTACCGTTAAATGCCTAGAACTAAAAGCCTACGATTATATGCTGCGGTTTGAAAAGAACTTCAATGGCTTTACAACAATCGGAACAGCTTATGATTTTCTTGCTTTGTGCTGTAAAGCCTGTGATGTGGAGTTAGCACAGACACCGGAAGAAATAAAGGCATTTCCCAATGCAGATATTACACTTTCTATCTACTCTGAAAATGATATCGAAACCTATCGGGATGTGCTGTATTACACCGCACAGGTGCTTGGATGTTTTTGCTGTATCAACCGGGAAGGAAAATTGGAGCTTCGTAAATACAATTCAGCACCTGTTCTTCAGATTGGCAGCAGACAACGTTTCTCCAGCAGCTTTTCCGATTTTGTTACACGCTATACAGCAGTCAGTTCTACCAATCTTCGGACGCAGATAGCAGAATATTATGCACTCGATCCGGATGATGGACTGACCATGAACCTTGGTGTGAATCCGCTTTTGCAGTTTGGGCTGGAGGAGACCAGAAAGCAGCTTTGTGAGAATATCCTGCAGGACATTTCCACGGTGGAGTATGTGCCGTTTGATTCCAGCACCATTGGCAATCCGGCTCTGGATGTGGGAGATATTCTTACCTTTGATGGGGGACAGGCAGATGCCACAAAGCATACTTGTATTACATCGATTCACTATCAGATTGGTGGAAAACAGAGTCTGAAATGTGTGGGAAAGAACCCAAGGCTTGCGCAGGCAAAGTCAAAAAATGACAAGAATATCTCAGGACTTCTAAATCAGATTGAGGCAGGGAAAATAGGCATTCATACCTTTACCAATGCCTCTGCTTTTTCAGTGCCAGACACAGATGTCAAGATTATCAGCATTGAGTTTGCAGCTTCGGAAGAAACCCATGTGCAGTTCTTTGGACAGGCAGTCATTGATGTGTCTGCGGTTCAGACGGAGAGAAGTGCTGTGGCAAAAGGAACGATTGTGATTCCGACAAGTGCTGTGACAGATACTGGTGGAACTACGGAAACAGACAGCAGTACGGAAACTACTGAGACAAATGAAACGGAGATAGCCGTAGAACTTCCGGTAGTCTGGACGGAAGATGGGAAAACTGAGGCCTATGTTACCTATGAACTCAATGATGAGAAAATTCTGGCATTCCATCCACAGGAGAGCTGGCATAGTGGCAAGCATATATTATCGCTGTATTATCCCATTGAAAAAATCATTGCAGATTATACCAATACTTTCAATGTGTATCTGCGTCTGACAGGAGGAGTGGGAGCGATTGGAACAGGTGACTGTATTGCATCTATCAGTGGTCAGTCGATGGCAGCAGCTCCGGCTTGGGACGGAAAGCTGACTATTGAGGAAACGATTTCTCCGTTTGTGATTGGAGGAGGTATGATGTCACTTACATTTGCGGAGAACATTCACACAGAGACAATGGAACTGGTTCAGAGAAGTTATGCAGATACGATTGGCAGAGCAGGCATCGGTGCATTCTGTTGTCCAATAGAACAGGAGGGATTTTGATGAGATTAAAAGGAACAATGGTGATGGAATTAACGGATGTGAATACGCAGGAAGTTGAAACAATTACCGAAGAAAATATGATAACCAGTGCAGTCAATGACATCCTTGGAACAAATCCGATGGGTGTTTTTTACTGTGAAGCAGAATATTCTACGGGAATGGTATGGCAGGGAACCCTTCTGCCAATTTGTCCAAACATGATAGGTGGAATCTTGCTTTTTTCAAAAGCACTGGAGGAACGCGCAGATAATATTTATCCGGCATCTGACAATCTGCCTGTGGCGTATGCATCTAATGATGTTAACTCTACGGCCAATACCGCCAGAGGAAGTCTGAATCTGACGGAAAGTAAGGTTCTGGATAATGGGTATAAGTTTGTATGGGAGTTCACACCAAGTCAAGGGAATGGCACGATTGCGGCGGTAGCACTGACCAGTAAATTCGGTGGTCAGAATGCCTTTGGAAGTCTGGTCAATGATTCCAGTCCATTTCTCATGATTAAGGATGTGAATATTGGAACTATGACAACTGCCAGACAAATGGTGTTGTTTGAAGCAGTAGAATTAGACTTTGCAAAGAATCTTCTGTACTCCATTACCTTTCAAAATGCAGCCATTTTGATTCGTAAAGTTAGAATGCCGATTTTTAACATTGGCCTGAATGAAAATATCGATGACAGTACCTATATGGTGCTGGAGGAAAATGCAATCCAGGCAGAGACTTTTAGATTTCTAGGGGATTACACACTTTATGGTGAGTTTATGGATGGCAGAGATGGTTACTGGTATGGGTTTTCCAATGTGGGTAACTCATTCGGCAGTGCCACGATGGTCTGGACAAAGATTTCTAAAATAGATTATTCCATGACGGAGGGACAGTGGACGCTTACGAATGCGAAGCTGATGGCAGTTGGCGAGCGTGACGGCAGTTCCAGTTATCCAGAACGGACCATTCGCTGCTGCGTCAGAAATGGATATCTATATGTTCCGGCGTATAACAAAAAGGGCATCTACAAAATCAATATATCTAATTCAGCAGATGTATCATTGATTGATTTTGGTTTCACATCCAAGTGGAAACCTTTGTGTGAAGCCGGGACATGTGAGGTGTATATGACTTTAATTGGAGACATCATCATCGCCGGAGATTTTCAAGTGCTGGCAGATGACACCATCGTTCATACACAGGGCAGTGCAAGACTGAATGACTCCGCCACACCGCTCTTTCAGTATAAAGAATTTCTGGTCGGCTGGGGCGGCAGCTACGGCAATGAATACCGTAATATCTATTTGCTGACACCATATCTTGCATCAATCAACAACCTCTCGTCAGCAGTGGTAAAGACCGTGGACAAGACCATGAAGATTACCTATACGCTGACGGAGGAAGTTTCGTCATGAGTTATTTGGGAAAGTGTCGGGAAAATCCGGCGGAGAAAGGAATTAGCAGGTGGCTTTTTTCCTCTTGTTGGATTGGGACTTGCCTTTGGCATAGCTTCCGCTTTCCTCGCACACCATCATGGCAGGCTGTTCTGACGGAGCAAGACGGATGCGAATTTCTCCATCGTCATAATCGACCTGTAGGGCATCTCCGATATGGAAGCCGAGAGCCTCCAGCCATTTTCCTTCCATCTGGATTTTGGGAATCTGGCTGTAAGTGCTGCCACCGAAATAGGTGCGGGAGCCGGATTGTCTGCTGGAATATAAAACCTTGATTTTCTTTGTCTGCATATGTATGACCTCCTTTGTTTTTGGTAGTGTCATGTTAAATCAGGTTTGACATTATATCCACTCAATTCTGCTTCATAAATCAGACAAAGATTAGGCACAATTATTGTGTAATAAGACATATTTTCCGATTTGGAATCAGGCGATTGTTCTTCGGAATAATCGCTTTTTTCATACAAAAAATCAAAGAAAGAGAGGAATTTTACATGAAAGAATTCTGGAACACGATTCAAATTATTTTCGCAGGCATCGGAGGGTGGCTTGGCTACTTTCTTGGTGGCTGTGACGGTCTGCTCTTTGCACTGGTAGCCTTTGTGGTATTTGACTATATCACGGGCGTTATGTGTGCAATCAACGATCACATATTGTCCAGCGAGGTGGGATTTAAAGGCATCTGCCGGAAGGTGATTATTTTTATTCTGGTGGGCATTGCAAACATCCTGGATGAGCAGGTCATTGGAACTGGCAGTGTACTTCGAACAGCAATTATCTTTTTCTACATTTCCAACGAGGGTGTTTCCCTTCTGGAGAATGCTGGACACCTGGGACTTCCAATCCCTGCCAAACTCAAAGACATTTTAGAACAGCTGCATGAGCGCAGCGAAAAGGAGGATGAATAACTATGGCATATACAAACAGTCCGCTGGTGTCTTACATCGGCCTTAGTCCGAATCATTCTGGACAGCGAACACATCCTATTGATCGCATCACGCCACATTGCGTGGTAGGTCAGCTTTCTGCAAGAACTATCTGCGACTGCTTTCCGGCAGGCAGAGAGGCAAGCTGCAACTATGGCATTGGTACAGATGGAGCAGTATCATTATGCGTGGAGGAAAAGAATCGTTCCTGGTGTTCCTCAAGTAATACCAATGACCAGAGAGCCATTACGATTGAGTGTGCCAGTGATAAGTCAGAGCCGTATGCAATGAACAGTGCAGTCTATGCAACGCTCATCAAGCTTTGCACGGATATCTGTAGGCGTAATGGCAAGAGCAAGTTGCTGTGGTTTGCAGATAAGGACAAGTCCCTTAATTACAGTCCGAAGTCTGATGAGATGGTGCTTACCGTGCATCGTTGGTTTGCCAATAAGTCCTGCCCTGGCGATTGGCTCTATGCCCGTTTGGGAGATTTGGCAACAAAGGTAACAGCGGCTCTTGGAGGTACAGCACAAGCGCCAACTGCCGACAGCACAGTTTGGTATCGTGTGCGTAAGACCTGGGCAGATGCCAAATCGCAGATCGGAGCATACAAGGAACTGTCCAATGCGAAAGCCTGCGTGGATAAGAATCCGGGATATAGTGTGTTTGATGTAAATGGTGTAAACATCTATACATCAAACACAACAGGTTCTGCCTGCCCTTATCTCGTAAAGGTATCGATTTCCGACCTTAACATTCGTAAAGGCCCCGGAACAAATTATGCCAGAACGCAGTACATTGCCACTGGTACATACACCATTGTGGAAGAGTCAACCGGACAGGGCGCATCCAAGTGGGGCAGACTGAAAAGCGGTGCAGGATGGATTTCTTTGGATTTTATTACCAGAGTATAACTGAATATAGACAGAAAAAATGCCTATTGAGGAGTGAAAATTCCTTAGTGGGCATTTTTTTGTTGAACCATGAAATCCGAAGTTAATGGAATAAATATCAGACTGTGAAGGGATGCAGTATTGATGGATTTTAATGTTTTGTGATGTTAATGAATAAAGTAAGATCTATTATACTAATTCATATATATGGTAGCTAAATC
>JAQVCP010000169.1 GCA_028689735.1 Hespellia sp.
TCATCCTCATCTTCGCCATCATCCGTTGCAAAAAGCTCCTCTGGTCTTAATATTGCAAACGCAATATTCGTCGCATGGTCTGCGATTCGCTCCAGGGCGGAAACTGCATCGGAAAAGATCAGTCCGGCCTGAGGTGTACATTTATCTTTTGATAAACGCTTGATGTGGGATTTCTGAAGTCTATCTTCTTTTTCATCCGTCAGGTCTTCTAAGGCAAGAATCTCCTGCAGATGCTCCTGATTCTTGTTTGAGAACATGTCGATTGCATAGCCAAGTACGGTATCTACCGTCTCATACATATCAGCGAGCTGCTTCTTCGCCTTATCGCTGAAAACAATTTTCTGCTCCATCCGAAGCTTTGCCGCCTCCGCGAAGTTCTCAGCATGATCTCCAATTCGTTCGATATCGTTGATGACGTGATAGAGACCACCGATAATCTGAGCATCTGCCAGCGGGAGTTCTAATCCATTTGTCTTCATCAGATAATCTGCGATGTTTTTATTCATAAAATCTATGTATGCCTCGTTTTTATAGACAAGGTCTATTTTCTCCTGTTCAGGCTTTAACAGCACTTCCATTGCCATGGCCAGATTCTGGCGGGCAACTTCTCCCATATGCTCAATCTCTTTAATTGCATCGATTGTGGCCGTAGCTGGACTGAGAATCGTGCCTTTTCCAATATATTTCAGCTCAAATCCATCTTCCGGAAGCGGATCTTCCCCCGGAACGAAGAAATACGTTGCCTTTACGATCCAGTTCATAAATGGGAACAGAATCACCACTTCAAACACTTTCATCATTGTATGTGCATTGGCAACTGCTCTTCCGGCATTCCCTCCGGAGAAACTCATTACCGCATCTGCAATCGGATTCAGCGCAAACAGTAAAATAATTGCTGAGATAAAGGAGCCAACGATATTGAACAGAAAATGAATCCACGCCGCTCTCTTTGCGTCTTTTTTCCCACCAAGGCTGGCGATGAGTGCTGATACACAGGAGCCCATATTACATCCCAGAATCAGGTAAAAACAGATTCCAAATGCAAGCAGTCCTTGGTTAGCCATCAAGATAATGATACCAACCGTAGCGGAAGAACTCTGCAGCACCGCTGTAATGAGAAATCCTACAAGTATCGCTGCCAGTGGATTATCCAGTGATTTTAATATGGATACAATCTGCGGGGAATCCTTTACAGTTGCCATCGCGGAACTCATGGTACTCAGTCCCATGAAAAGGATACCAAATCCAAGCACGACTCCGCCGATTCGTTTGATGGTGATTTTTTTGGAAAACATCGACATCACCACGCCGATAATTACAAACAATGGTGCAATATCTGACAGATTGAATGCAATCAGCTGTCCAGTAACCGTTGTACCGATATTGGCACCGAGAATGACGCCTGCCGCCTGAAACAGATTCATCAGTCTTGAGTTTACAAAGCTGACAACCATTACGGTAGTCGCACTGGACGACTGCACCACTGCAGTAAATAAAATACCCACAATCATGCCGACAAACCGGTTCTTGGTAAAGAATTCCAGCACAGAGCGCATACGTGCCCCAGCCACCTGCTCCAGTCCATCACTCATCAGCTTCATTCCAAATAAAAACAGTCCCAGACCGCCGAGCATCTGAAATACGGATGTAACATCCATTATATTTATCCCTCCATTGCCAGACTATTTGCAAAATAATTCCGGCCGTATGCAATATCTTCGTCTACCTGTTTCTTCAATTCTTTGAGGGAACCAAATTTTGTCTCCGGTCTCTCGAATTCACAGAAACGGACTTCGATATTTTTTTCATAGGTATCACGGTGAAAATCAAATACGAATACTTCCACCAACAGTCTGCGGTTATTCTCTATGGTTGGTTTGATACCAACATTGCCGATGCCGTGGTATAGTTTGCCCTCCAGCCATACTTCGCAGGCGTACACCCCAAAGCGCGGCATAAGCTTAAACTGCTCCGGTGCGATATTCATTGTCGGAAATCCGAGTGTCCTTCCGATTTTGTTGCCATGCTCCACAATTCCGGACACCGCATATTTATATCCAAGCAGCTTTTCTGCAAGCTTGACATTTCCTTTTTCCAGAGCTTCTCTCACATACGTGCTGCTGATGATTCGATCGTTATATCGTTCCTTTTCCAGAATTTCCACTTCATATCCATAGTCCTTTGCATAAGCCTCCAGCATATGGACATCGCCACGCTTGCCAAAACCAAAATGGAAATCTGTTCCCACAGCGATGTACCGTGCATGTAGTTTTTTCACCAGGATATCCTCGATAAATGCTTCTGCCTGCATATGGCATATTTTTTCAGAAAACGGGTAGGAAATCAGATAATCTACGTGATTTTCCAAATGCTTTTTTTGTTCATCTGCAGTCATGACTGCCTTGACTTCCACACCCTTCTGAAGCAAAAAATCTCTCATATCAAAAGAAAAGACAACACTCTTTACGTTCTCCTCACGGGCATAGGTGGAAATTTTTTCAACCAATTTCTGATGTCCTCTGTGAAGTCCATCGAACTTTCCCAGTGTTACTGCTGTCGGGCCCTCGTAATCAAAGGATTCATAGTCTCTCATGTATTGCATTTCTTATCCTCGTATCTC
>JAQVCP010000093.1 GCA_028689735.1 Hespellia sp.
CACATTCCGGTGCTGAATGTACTGGTAAATGATCAGAGTATTATTGTTCTGATTACGCTGTTGTTCATTTTTGTCCTGTGGTTTGTTTTGAAAAAGACGAGCTATGGATTGAATGTCATAGCAATCGGGCAGTCTGTTGGAGCGGCGCAGTCTGCCGGAATTAACTCGAATCGGGTGAAATGGAGTGTTGTCATGTTGTCAGGCGCATTCTGCGGTCTTGCAGGATCTTATCTGTCAACGGTGATCTTGTCAGAATTTTCAGTGGGAATGGTTTCCGGACGTGGATTTACCGCATATACATCTGTAGTGTTTGGGGCATTTCATCCCGTTGGAGCAGCTCTCGCATCGCTGCTGTTTGGATTTGCAGATGCAATGAGTATTCAAATTGAATTGCTGAAGCCGGGCATCGCTACCTCGCTGGTTTCCATGATTCCATATATTCTGGCAATGGTTGTCTTGACGATCAGTGCCTTGTCTGGAAAAATCAGGAAATCCGGATGGCTGGATGTCAGAAGAGAGCAAAAAAAACTGCAGAAAGAATAGGAAGTACCTGATGGAGTAAGGAGGAAATGAAGATATGTCGAGAGTAGCATTGATTGTGTTGGACAGTGTAGGAGTAGGGGCTCTTCCGGATGCGGAAAAGTTCAATGATGTGGGCGTGAATACGCTCGGGCATGTAAAGGAATATGCCGATGCAAACATGGAAGGATTTCACATCCCAAATTTGAGACATATGGGATTGTACAATATAGACGGACTTGGTCTGGCAGGAGTGGCAGAGCCAGTGGGCAGCTATGGAAAATGCAAAGAGTATGCTGCTGCAAAAGATACAACAAACGGACATTTTGAGATTGCAGGTCTTCTCGTGGATAAGCCGAATAAGATCTTTCTGGAAGGATTTCCGAAACACATTACAGAGGAACTGGAGAGACGTATTGGGACGAAGGTGATTGGAAATTATCTTGCATCGGGAACCGAGATCATCCAGGTTCTCGGGGAGGAACACACAAAGACAGGATATCCGATCATCTATACTTCTGCGGATAGTCTCATGCAGATTGCCATGCATGAAGAAGTGATTCCTCTTGAGCGTCAATATGAAATATGCCAGATTGCAAGAAATCTTCTGGTTGGGGAGGACACGGTATCACGAATTATCTGCAGACCATTTGTGGGCGGCCCAGAGACCGGATTTACCAGAACAGAAAACCGTAAAGATTTTTCGATTGATCCTCCTGGAAAGACGGTTCTGGATGCGGTGAAGGAAAGCGGGCAGGAAGTGATTGCAGTTGGAAAGATTGAAGATATTTTTAACAAAGTGGGCATTACAAAGATCGATCATACAAAGAATAATCATGAAGGAATTGAGTCGACCATTAAGTTCTTGAGACAGGATTTCGAGGGACTTCTGTTTGTAAATCTCGTGGATACAGACATGCTGTACGGTCATCGGAGAAATCCGGAAGGATATGCAAAGTCACTGGAATATTTTGATTCCAGACTGCCGGAGATTTTGGCGGAACTGCGAGAGGATGATATGTTGATCATCACAGCGGATCATGGCTGTGACCCAACGTATACCAAGAGCACGGATCACACCCGTGAATACACACCACTGCTGGTCTATGGACCAAAATTGAGGCAGGGAGTCAATTTACATGTAAGAGATACCTTTGCGGATATCGCTGCATCTGCGGCAGAGCATCTGGGCGTTGGGTATGAAAATGGAGTATCTTTTATGACGGATATCAGAAAATAGGAGGAAATTAGCGATGCCATTTTTACATTTTAGTACTACAAAAATCATGAGTCGCCAAAAGAAAACAGCTCTTTCAAAAGGGATTATAGAGTGTGTGAAACTTTTGCCGGGAAAACCGGCGGAACGCGCCATGATTCGAATTGATGATAACTGTGACATTTTTCGCGGCGGAGAAATTGCGGAATGTGCATTTATGGAAACGATTTACCAGAAACCACTTTCTGAAGAGGCATGCAGGGCTTACATTGAAGCTCTGTACGATCTGATGAAGAAAGAACTTGAACTGGACGTTCCTCAGTGCTATTTTGCAATGGTGGATTTGGATACCTGGGGTTCGCGTGGAACACTGCATTGAACGAATGTTGCGGGATGAAGAGGCGGAAAATGAAAAAAATATTATTAGGCTCCATGGGATGCCTTGCCATTTCCATGGCGTTTTATGCAGGCTTGTGGACCTGGCTCTGTAAGGAGACCGGGATGCTTAGCTGGATTGGGTTCGCTGGGTGCACGACCTATTTTGCCTGCGGAAAAAGTAATCTGCAGGGTATTGGAGCGGCGCTCATTTCCAATGTAAGCGGGGTTATGTGGGCACTCATTTCGATTGTTCTGGGAAAGATATGGAGTTGGTCTTACGGAACGGTGTTCGTGTGTGCTTTTATTTCGTATATGATTATCATGCAGGCAAAAATAGAAGTGCTGAAATTCATTCCGGGAGCTTACATCGGTTGTTTTGTTACCTTTGCAGCGGAAGGGGAATGGCAAAAAATATTTCCTGCGGTTGTTCTGGGCGTGTTGCTCGGATGGATTACCGATAACACGGGAAACAGGCTGTATCGGCAAATTCATACCGCAGAGACAGAGGAACTTTAAAAAAGATTTTCTCATTCTTTAAATCAAATAGTATGCATATAATGTAGTGTGTAGCCTGCGTCAAAGTCAGTAGAAAAAATACAACAAAAAACAACTGACATTATTGTGCATTGTCACAAAAAAAGAGCGAAGATATAGAAATGTATTGACATCATGCAAATTCATTTGTATAGTAGAACTACGTAATGGGTGGTTATTACAATGACATGTAAGCCAGACCTGTTCCAAACTTATTCTATTTAGATATTTATTTAGAGTGCGTTGGAACAGGTCTTTTTTGTGTTTACAACATGAATTGAGCAGGGAATCTGCTTGATTTGGTTACGTAGGAGGGGAAATATGATTATTCAAAAAGTCATCAACAACAATTTTGTTATTGTCAAGGAAAATGGAGAAAAAATAGTGATGGGAATGGGCATTGGATTCAAGAAGCGTCCAGGTGATGCGATTGAGGAATCCAAGATTGTCAAGTCCTTTTATCTTTCCAAAGATGAGGTTGGATCGCACCTGTATTCCATCCTGAATGATGTTCCATTTGAAGTTGTTGAAACAGTGGAAAAATTTATTTACCTCTATTCAGAGAAGGAGAAAAAAACATTAAATGAGACAATCCATCTTTCTCTGATTGACCACATCCATTCGGCAATCCTTCGTTATAGCCAGGGGCAGAATATACCCAATGCTTTCCTATTTGATGTCAAGCGTTTTTATCCGGAAGAGTACAGCTGTGGGAAAGAGCTGGTTTGTGAGCTGAACAGGCAGTTTGAGATAGAATTAAGTGATGACGAGGCCGGATTTGTCGCACTGCATCTCGTTACCGCATGCATGAAAAACGAAGACTCAAGTGTATACAAGATTACGGAGACGATCAAGTCAATCACCAACCTGGTAAGACGTTACTATGGAGTGGAATTTGATACAGACTCTGTAAGCTATCATCGTTTTATTACGCACTTGAAGTACTTTGTGGAGCGGATCTGCAATCCGCATCTGAAAAAATTGTCAGAAGAAGCGAACATGTCGGTCCTGTTTAAAACAGTGATTCCGGTATATCCGGATGAATATTCTTGTGTACAGAGAATTGTAAAACTGATTGAGACAAAATATAAGACTCATGTTTCGGAGGAGGAACAATTTTACTTAACGGTTCATTTAGCAAGAATTATAAAGGAAATGGAAGGTAATTCGGATGAAAAAATATGACGATTTAGCGGCATTCATTGTGAAAAATGTCGGGGGAAAAGAAAATATAGAGGGTTTGACGCATTGTATGACAAGACTGCGGTTCAAGCTCAAAGAAGAGAACTGTGTGCAGGACGATGTACTGAAATCAAATAAAGAAATCTTTACTGTCAATCACGCGGGCGGAAAGGTTCAGGTAGTAGTGGGGAATAAGGTGGATGAGGTATTCGATTCGGTCATGGATCTGATTGGGGGAAATGCTTCCGCAAAAGCTGAGGAAGCAGAAAAGATGAGTCTTCTCAACCGCTTTATTGATGTGATTACAAAAACAATTACGCCAATTCTGGGATTGCTGTGTGCATCTGGTCTGATCAAGGGGCTGTTGGCAATCCTCGGTGTGTTTCATATACTGGATGCAGGTTCCGGAACTTACATTATTTTAAATGCGCTGGGCGATGCCTGCTTCTACTTTATGCCGATTGTACTGGGTTATACCAGCGCAGAAACATTTGGTCTGAATAAGTTTGTGGGTATGATTCTTGGCGGCCTGCTGATCTATCCCAACATTATTACGGATCTCGGAGGCGGAGAGGTTCTTTATACATTTTTCAAAGGGACGCCGCTTCAATTAGATGCTGCTAGTTCATTTTTAGGAATTCCGGTACTTTTTCCCCAAAATGGATACTCGTCCACGATTGTTCCAATTATACTGCTGACCTGGTTTGCAGCAAAAGTGGAAAAATGGATTAAAAAATGGATGCCAAGTGCACTGGGATTTGCATTCACTCCATTTTTGACTATGTTGATCTGCGGGCCGCTTGGAATTCTGGTCATCGGACCAATCACAGACATTTTGTCGAATTGTATTTCCTGGGCAACCACATCACTGTATGGTTTTTCACCGATTATTACAACATTTATCGTGGCATTAGTGTATCAGCCGCTTGTCATTGTGGGACTGCACTGGCCACTGCTTACACTGGGAATTCAAAATCTTGCGGTTTCAGGGTTTGACTATATCTGGCCGATGCTCTTTACTGCAAGCTTTGCACAGACTGCAATCGTAATTGCGGTGATGATCAGAACAAAAAATAAAACAATAAAGGCCTCTGCTGTTCCGGCAATTGTATCGGGATGCATGTGTATTATCGAGCCTGCAATTTATGGATTTACGCTTCCGGTAAAGAAACGATTTGGAATCAGCTGCATTTCGGCAGCCATAGGGGCGGTCATTATGACAGCATTTCATTGCACCGTTTATGGATTCGGTGTTGGAATTTTTGAATTCCCGCTCTATATCAAACCGGATGGAAGCATCAATGGGATGATCATGACGATTACCGCAGCAATTGTGACTATGGTGATTGCATTTACACTGACCTGGATTACATACCGGGAGACAGATGATGCAAGAGAGACAGAAATGGAAAGCAAGGCGCAGTTTATTGGCAGTCCGGTGCAGGGAAGAACGGTGGAGCTGTCCTCCATTTCCGATGAGACATTCCAAAGTGAGGTGCTTGGAAAGACACTTGCATTCTATCCGGAGATCGGAACACTGGCAGCCCCATGTAATGGAACAATTGAGACTGTTTTCCCAACGGGACATGCAATCGGACTTGCAGGTGAGGACGGGACCGAGATTCTGCTCCACATCGGAATCGATACGGTGCAAATGAATGGAAAAGGATTTGACTGTAAAGTGAACGTGGGGGATACTGTCAGGAAAGGAGATCTTCTGGTCGAGTTTGACATTGATGAGATTGTGCGGCAGGGCCTGTCCCCGGAGGTGATTATGGTGTTTACGAATACCAATGATTTCGATACCTTGGAGTCCGCTGACAACCGAAAAATTGCATTGCTGGAAAATCTGAATTTTTCATGAGTTGAGATGCTCGATTCGTCTGTTGAACGAAAAGATCGAAACAGACAGAAGGAAAACATGTAAGTGGAGCACAAGAGTCTATAAGAATAGAAATGCATAAGAGCAGAATAAAGAAGGTAAAGAATATGAATACAGAAACAAATATAGAAATAAAAAATCGAATAATGGCTTCTGTTTATGGAACAGCACTAGGTGATGCCATGGGGATGCCAACAGAGATGTGGACGCTGGAGAAAATTCAGGAACATTTTCCGGGCGGTGTGTGCGAACTGCTTCCATCCCAGGATGAGCTGGATGGTTTTGTACGCAATTTTAAGGCCGGACAGATTACCGATGATACGGAAAATACAGTGATGGTAATAAAAATGATTGCAGAAAATCAGGGGAAGGTGGAAGCCGGATCCTATGTGAAAAAGCTAATGAACTGGATTGATACCGACCCCAATAGTGCTTTTGTACTTGGGCCAAGCACCCAAAGGGCAGTGGAGGAAATTCGGTCAGGCAAGGATATGATGGAAACCGGTACGTATGGAACGACAAATGGCGCGGCAATGAAGATTTCGCCCATCGGATTCATCAGTAATTATAAGAATCTGCCGGAGCTTGTATCCAATGTCTGGCAGTTGTGTCTCCCGACACATAATACAAAGTCTGCAATAGGAGGAGCATCCGCAATTGCAGCATGTGTCAGCTATGCGGTGGCAGGGGGGAAGAATCTGGAGGAGATGATGGACATTGCGAAGGCGGCAATGCAGGAAGGTGAAAAAAAGGGCTATCCGAATATGGGGGCAAATATGCTGCGGAGAACCAATCGTGCCTTGGAGGCGGCAAAGGTCTTCGATGAACAGGAATTCAGAACTTTTATTTATGAAGATATTGGAACGGGATTTGAAATGCTTGAGACCGTGCCGGCTGCACTGGGAATTATCTATCATTGCGGCGGTTCACTGCACAGGGCAGTCAGATTTTGTGCAAACGTAGGAGGAGACACGGATACACTTGGTGCCATTTGCGGCGGAGTCTGCGGTGCCTTCAGCGAGGAAGTGGAGGAGGAGTTCCTTCGGGTTCTGGAGGAGACAAATCAGATTCATTTTGCAGAAATTGCAGAGATGATTGCACCGTATTGTCCCATGAAGTAATCAATACAGTCTATAGGAGAATGCGCGCTGCTTTACTGCTCTTATACAGTCCTCCTCCCTTAGAGGTGATCCCATATCATACAAAATGCGTTTCCCGTTTCCAAATGAAAAAGGTCTGATAATATCTAGTGTAAATATATCTGTCTTGTCAGATGTATTTACATGTGCTATAATACTCCACATGCGTGACAGAAAATAACATAGGGAAGTGGAACATCCGGGAAAACTGCCGGATGTTCTTGCACAAACGGCAGCAGATGAAGCATGTCTGCTTTGCCATGCATGGGAGGATGAAATGTCTATTCAAACAGAAATTGAACAATTAAAGAGAGAAAAAGATGCGGTAATACTTGCGCATTATTATGTACCGGGAGACGTACAGGATGTGGCAGATTATGTCGGAGATTCTTTTTATCTGAGTAAGGTAGCAACAAAACTTGAATGCAAATCGATTATATTTGCAGGCGTGGAATTCATGGGGGAAAGCGCGAAAATCTTAAATCCTGAGAAACGGGTCTTTCTGCCAGATCAGACAGCAGACTGCCCAATGGCACATATGATTGAAGTGGAGGATATTGAAGCGGTGCGTGAGAAATATCCGGATGTAGCGGTTGTCTGTTACATTAACTCCACAGCAGAGACGAAAACATACTCAGACGTGTGTGTAACTTCTTCTAATGCGGTGAAGATTGTGAAAAACCTTCCGAATCAGAATATATTTTTCATTCCAGACCAGCATCTTGGAAGCTTCGTGGCACAGCAGGTCCCAGAAAAAAACGTGATTCTCCATTCTGGTTATTGTCCGAGACATCACCGGATTACGAGAGAGCAGGTGCTGCAGGCGAAGGCAGAGCATCCGAGGGCTTTGTTCCTGGCTCATCCGGAATGTCCGAAGGAAGTGCTTGACGAGGCAGACTACATAGGGAGTACTTCTGGAATCATTGATTATGCGACAGAAAGTGACGGACAGGAATTCATTATCGGTACGGTCATCGGAGTATTCCACGAACTGAAAATAAAAAATCCAGATAAAAAATTCTATGCAATTAACAGTGGACAGGTCTGTGTCAATATGGAAAAGGTTACTCTGGATAAGGTGAAAAAAGTCATGGAGAATGAGAGCAATGAGGTCTTTGTCTCCGAGGAAGTTCGCAGAAAGGCAATGGCACCCCTGGAGCGGATGCTTGAGATGGCAAAGTGATGAGAAGCGAATTATTCGATAGAAAAAAAGCGGAAAAAGGGACAAGTAACAGAATATCCGATGACAGTGAACACACGGACATACTGATTGTGGGAAGCGGGTGCTCTGGTCTCTATTGTGCTCTTCAACTTCCGCAGGATAAGCAGATTTTAATCATTACCAAATCCCATGTGGAGGACAGTGATTCTTTTCTGGCCCAGGGCGGTATGTGTATGCTGCGGGATGAATCCGATTATGAAAGCTATTTTGAGGACACCCTGCGGGCTGGACATTATGAAAACGATCGGCGCTCGGTGGAAATCATGATTCGTTCTTCTCAGGATGTTGTAAAGGACTTATTAGAATATGGTGCGGATTTTCAGCGAAATGCAGATGGGAGTCTGGCATTTACCCGGGAAGGGGCACACTCTGAAAAGAGAATCCTTTTCCACGAGGATGTCACAGGAAAAGAAATCACAAGTAAGCTGCTCGAGCAGGTCAGGAAGCTTAAGAATGTACGAATTGTGGAGCAGACGACCATGCTTGACATTATCAGTGACAATGTAACCTGTTTTGGTGCGGTGGTTGAGTATTCTGACGGAACCATCGGCAAGGTGCTGGCGGAGCGGACGGTGCTGGCGACTGGAGGAATCGGCGGGCTGTATCCGCATTCTACGAACTTCCGTCATCTGACTGGAGACGCTCTGGCGGTAGCACTTCGGCACAAGGTAGAGCTGGAAAATATCGATTATATCCAGATTCATCCGACGACCCTCTATGCAGAGGAAAGCAGAAGCTTTCTGATCTCTGAATCTGTCCGCGGGGAGGGAGCAAAGCTCTACGATAAGAATGGCAACCGATTTGTGGATGAACTACTGCCGAGAGACCTTCTGACGGAAGCTATTTACAAACAGATGGAAAAAGATGGGACCAGGTTCGTGTGGGAAGACCTTCGGACGATTCCTTCCGATGAGCTGAAGACGCATTTTCCAAATATCATTGAGCATTGCCGGGAAATGGGGTATGATGTAACCAGAGAATGCATTCCGGTTGTTCCTGCACAGCACTATTTTATGGGTGGTGTCAAGGTGGATTATGACAGTAAGACTTCGATGAAGGCCCTCTATGCAGTGGGAGAGACAGCCTGCAACGGGGTGCACGGGAAGAACCGTCTGGCAAGTAATTCTCTTTTGGAAAGTCTGGTGTTTGCAGGACGTGCGGCAAAGCACATTGCAGATACGTGGGAGCAGGGCTACAAGTTCGAAGGGGATTTAAATGAACTGATAGACACGAAGGCGGAGCATCAGAGCAGAAAACAAGTTGCCTTGCAAAATGAAATACAGGAGAAAACACTGGAAGATACAAAGCGAAAGCTGGAGTGTATCATGGATGCGGTCAATCTGCAGGATTATAAGGATGCACAGGCTCTGGAATTAGCTTATCAGGAAAAGGTCCGGGAAGAAATTGCACGGACGAAGCAGAGAAAGGATATAGGATAATGTTTGATCAGGTTACGATGAAGTTAAATGTTGACCCGCTGATTCTGGGCGCATTAAAAGAAGATATTACAAGTGAGGATGTTTCCACCAACAGTGTGATGCCTCACCCGCAGGCAGGCGAAGCGGATCTGATCTGCAAGGAAGATGGAATCATCTGTGGAATTCAGGTCTTTTCCAGAGTGTTTGAACTGTTGGATGAGAAGGTGGAGATTGAATGCTATGTAAGGGATGGAGACGCCGTGAAAAACGGACAGCTTCTGGCAAAAGTATCCGGTGACATCCGGACCATTTTATGTGGAGAGCGGACAGCGTTGAACTATATGCAGCGGATGAGCGGAATCGCGACTTATACGCACTCGGTGGCATCTCTTCTGGCAGGCAGCAAGACGAAGCTTTTAGATACCAGAAAGACCAGTCCAAACAACCGTATTTTTGAGAAATATTCGGTTCGTGTGGGTGGCGGAAATAATCACCGTTATAATCTGACTGATGGCGTGATGCTCAAGGATAATCATATCGGAGCAGCAGGTGGTGTGAAAAATGCAATCCGGATGGCAAAGGAATATGCACCCTTTGTGAGAAAAGTGGAAGTAGAAGTTGAGAATCTTGCAATGGTACGTGAGGCCGTGGAAGAGGGCGCCGATATTATTATGCTGGATAACATGGGACATGAGGAAATGCGGGATGCGATTAAAATGATTCATGGCCGAGCAGAAGTAGAAGTGTCCGGGAATGTGACAAAAGAGAACATTGGAAAACTGACAGACCTTGGTGTGGATTATATTTCCAGTGGGGCGCTGACCCATTCAGCTCCGATTCTGGATATCTCACTGAAAAACTTACACGCAGTATGAGCGTTTGTAAGCAGCAAAGTGGATTTTGAGTGTCGGCTTTGATTCATACAAAAAATTGGGAAGAGGGATGAAACACAGATGACTGGAGAAGAGAGAAGAAATCGAATCATACACATATTGGAGACCGGTGACAAACCGGTTGCCGGGGCGGAGCTGTCGAAGACACTGTCAGTCAGCCGCCAGGTGATCGTGCAGGATATCGCGATTATCCGTGCCAACGGCTATGATATCATTGCGACGAACCGCGGCTATATGCTGCAGTCCGGCGGAGAGATTCAACGGGTCTTCAAAGTGAAACATGAGGATGACCAGATTGAGGACGAGCTTCTCTCTATCGTGGATCTCGGGGGCAAAATCAGGGACGTGTTCGTTTACCACAAGGTATATGGCGTGGTGAGAGCAGAGTTGAATCTTAGGTCCAGGCGTGATGTTTTGAATTATATGGAACAGATTTACAGTGGAAAATCGACACCACTGAAGAATGTCACTGCAGGATATCATTATCATACGGTGATTGCGGACAGTGAGGCAACACTGGATCTGATTCAGGAGAAGTTGTGGGAGAGTGGATTTTTGGCGAAGCTGCAGGACTATGAGCCGGTGGAGTTTTGAGTCATCGGAGTGTGGTGAAAGTTGGGGACCGTAATCAGCGGCCAGCTCTCTGACCTTTTGAATCTGTCTTGTTTTGTTAAGTAGCAGTAATTAAGAAAAGTGGATTTTTACAGGAACCGACTAAATACGGCTGTGTAATCTGATGATTACACAGCTGTGCTGGTCTTGGGAGGACCGCGGAGCGCGGTCGCCCATCTTGTGAAAATCCACTTTTTTAATGTAATAGGGGGTGTTCCCACATACTTCTGTTTCTCCCCGCCGTTCCTCTAACCAATTTGCCAGATTGATACCCTCTCGGCGGGGTGTTTCCCATTTACTTCTGTTTCTCCCTGCCTTTCAGTAACTAATTTGCTAGTTTCTTACCCTCCCAGCGGGGTATTTCCCACATACTTCTGTTTCTCCCCGCCGTTCCTCTAACCAACTTGCCAGATTGATACCCTCTCGGCGGGGTGTTTCCCACATACTTCTGTTTCTCCCCGCCGTGCCTCTAACCAACTTGCCAGATTGATACCCTCTCGGCGGGGTGTTTCCCACATACCTCTGTTTCTCCCCGCCTTTCAGTAACTAATTTGCTAGTTTCTTACCCTCCCAGCGGGGTATTTCCCACATACTTCTGTTTCTCCCCGCCGTTCCTCTAACCAACTTGCCAGATTGATGCACTCCCGGCGGGATACTTCCCACTTACTTCTACTTCTTCCCTCCACAACACATGCCAGAAAACCTATTCAAGAGGCCAATCCCCCTCCAACCCCCAAAATTTTCATTTGTCATATGGTTTCTCTGCTCCGAAACGGAACAACATAGATTAAACAGTATAGATAAATTATTTTAGATAAACATGGGGCTGTCGCTTTAGAGAATGA
>JAQVCP010000170.1 GCA_028689735.1 Hespellia sp.
TATACTTAAGAAAAAACAAAGGAGGATTCCATTATGACTCAGGAACAAACACATGAAATTGCTTTAATGCGCTATTCTGTCATCGCTCCACTCATTTCAGGGCTCCAGGAAAGTTTTCCATCCAATGAAGCTTTCTTTCGCAATGCTTCTGCCAGAGGTGTGGTCGCTCCAGATGGTACAACAAAGCACTATGCACCAACTACAATTAAGAAATGGTACAACAACTACAACAGGGCGGGATTTGATGCACTGATCCCTTCTTCCAGATCTGATCTCGGAAAACCGAGAAAACTCGATGATGAACTTCAGGAACAGATCAAATATCTTAAGACGAACTATCCACGGATGTCCGCTTCAGCGATCTACCGTCAGCTTCGTGATAATGGAAGTATTCGTCCCGGTGATCTGTCTGAATCTACCGTGAACAGATATCTGAACACCCTGGCATTAGAGTTTAAAACAACGAACAACCCTGATATGCGGCGTTATGAGCGTCCACACATCAATGAAGTCTGGTGTGGAGACAGTAGCGTCGGTCCTTATCTAAAAACAGAAGACGGCAAAAAACATAAGGTATTTATCATTGCCCTTATTGATGATGCCAGCCGTTTTATCGTTGGCATCGATGTTTTCTTCAATGATAACTTCGTGAATCTGATGTCCGTCATGAAATCTGCTGTTGCCAAGTATGGACGTCCACAACTTTTCAATTTCGATAACGGATCTGCCTATCGAAACAAACAGATGGAATTGCTTGCTGCCCGCCTTGGCTCCGTCATTCATTATGACCAGCCGTATACTCCGACCCAGAAGGCCAAGATTGAAAGGTGGTTTCGCACCTGTAAAGATCAATGGTTGGCTTCACTTGATATCCGAGATTTTCATTCACTGGATGAACTTCGGGGAAATCTTTTTGCTTATGTGAATCGCTACAATCAGTCCGTCCATTCCTCTTTAAAGGGGAAATCACCACTGGACAGGTTTTTCTCGGAACCTGATCATATCCATCGCCTGTCCGATGAAGAGATTGAACACGACTTTCTTCTCGAAATTGAACGTCGTGTATCTGCTGACAGTGTTATTACTATTGATCATGTAGAGTATGAAGTGGACTACCGTTTTGCAAAACAGCGCATTCGTCTGCGTTATTCTCCTGATATGGAAGAAATCTTCATTGTAAAATCTGACGGAACACTGACTCCGATACGACTCTTAAACAAGCAGGAAAACGCTTTTGTAAAGCGTGAAAAAATACATTTATGCCGAGGTGATGAATAATGGAGTATACTGTTCGCTATGGTCTGGAATTCAACCCATTTTTAAAGAATTCCAAAGAAGTACTGATTCAAACTGATGAATACAAGGAAACACTTTTTCGTCTGGACTATCTCGCAAAAACGAGAGGCTTTGGATTGCTCACCGGAAGCCCGGGCAAAGGCAAGACAACTGCGGTAAGGAATTGGGCCGCCGGATTAAATCCTTCTCTTTATAATGTTGTCTATTCCAGCTTATCCACTCTGACTGCCAATGATTTTTACCGAAATCTTGTGACCGAGTTTGGAGCACAGCCTGCTTTTCGCAAACCGGAAAACTTTCGGATCATACAGGATGCGATTACCCGTCTTGCAGTAGAAAAGAGGAAAACACCTGTTATTATCATTGATGAGGCGAATTACATTAACAATGCAATCCTAAATGATCTGAAGATCCTTTTTAACTTTGAAATGGATTCTAAAGACCGTGCAGCTGTTCTTCTTACCGGACTTCCCACCCTGACGTCTACCCTGAAACTTGGGATTCATGAACCACTGCGTCAGAGAATCGTCATGAATTATGAACTCGGTGGTCTGTCCAAGGAAGAAGGGCGGTTATTTATCGCAGAAAAGCTGAAAGGCGCCGGATGTAATCAGCTGGTTTTTGAAGAGAATGCTATTGAAGCTATTTTAAATGCAGCTGACGGGACACCACGTATCATCAATAAGCTCTGTAATGCAAGTCTTCTGATTGGGGACAGCGCAAAAGCCGATCCGATTACGACTGATATCGTCATGAAAGCTGTCAATGACAGTGAACTTTAAAGGAGGTCTCGCATATGAAACTCGAATATACCTGTATTGGAACACCAGAAATGAAACCGATCCATTGGGAAGGACATATCAAGCTGCTCCGAACCTCTGATCCCTACGAAATGGAGGTCACCGCAAGAGGAAGTTGCTTTCACATCCTTTGTGGACGACACAAATATGGCAGTTTCGTCTGTATCCCTAACTGGAATATAGGAACGGAACTTGCAGGTCTTTCAGACAGCTTTTGGAATCAGGAACGACTTACTACGTATTATCCTGAGCTGTCCCGCGTTGATGTCATCAGCATCGTGGATTCTCTTGCAGTACTAAATGAATATATCTCTTTTCAGAGAGAAGCAGGGTAACCTGCTTTTTTCTGCTGTTCCTCTAATGTGCATAGCTTGAATTCACAATAATTTAATGTGCAGAATCAGAAGCAGATAATTTGATTGGTGTATCTGTCAGGCGACTGATTCAAGACCATATAAACTGCATGGAATTGGAGTTTATAATTTGTTGAACAACA
>JAQVCP010000171.1 GCA_028689735.1 Hespellia sp.
CTACCAATCCGCTTAATCCGGCAACAATGAATGTTCCTACATACATACCAATTACAACAGCAGGTCCCGCAGCGGTGTTCATGGTGTCGATGTAGCTTTGTGTTGTTCCGTTTGCCAGCATGGTTGCCGTCCAGCCCGCCGGGTCGATGAAATAAACAAGATAGGCACCTGTTAAACCGCAGCAGAAAACGGCGTAAGCTAAAATGTTGAGTTTGACACTTTTATACTTTCGGCTTCCGGCAATCAGATCAGCAAGAATACCGGCCACAACATATCCCAAATCCTGTCCCCAGTGCATCCCGGTAAGGAAGCTGACAAGACCAATCAGAATACCGGCAATCATGATGGGGCCACGCTTTGGAACCTTTGCCACTAACAGCAGAAAAATAGGGCCTCCAAGGATAGCTGATCCTACGGAAGTATAAAAGGTTGTTACAGGATTAATTGCACAGGGAATACCGCACAGAAACATTGCAATACAGAGCAATGCAGAGAAAATACCCGTCGTCACCAGGTCCTTTACAGTCAATCCTTTTTTGTCTACATAAGATTTTTCAGTCATTTTAAAAATCCTCCTTCTTATTTTCCGCAGTTTCGTCTGTTGACGATTTTACGGAGTGGTGTTACAATAAAGTTAGATGTCGCTAACCTATTGATTAAAATAACACTTAACGGAAAAAGGCGCAATTACTTGTGCCGATTTTTGGCTTTTCGTTGCAAAACGAAAGCTAATCATTTCAAAAGGATGGATAAATATGCAAAGTGTCATGGAAAACTGGAACGGCCAGATTGTAGAGCCGTATGGTTTTTCTCCATGCGAAGATCATCCCTATGGGCCTTTAGGCCGGTGTTGGAAATTATCTTCTGAAATCGGTGAGGGTCTGTATTGGGCGTATGGTGAAAAAGATTTATACGATATTAAAATTCACGACTTTTATTACCACAAAGATACCTTGATAAATTGTGAGGTATCAGGATATTTAAGCATTTTCTATTATTCCTCTATCTCTGGGGAGCAGCTTAATCCATACCGCCGGATGGATGCCGGGTGTATTCAGAGCATTGCCGGTGGGGATGAACCTTACAAAATGTGGGTGCATAAAAAAATCCCGGTGCGCTGCATCGGGGTTGGAATCACACCGGCATACTATGAGCAGCACATGAAAGAGAATTATCCAGAGGAATATATCAATCCCTATGCTGCCTTTGCGAAACTCGATCAAGAAGAGGTCTTTCCTGAATTGGTGATACTGCTGAAACAGATAGAAAACTATCGCAGTGAGGGCATTGCCGCAAAGCTGTTTTACAAAGCAAAAGTCGATGAACTTGTTTCCCTGTTACTGTCACGTCTAATGAATCACCCTGAACAAAATAGAAATGCAGAGGTCAGTAAACAGGATGTAAAGCAGCTTGAAGTAGCGACAGCCTATCTTAACGATCACTATGCAAGTGACATTTCCTTAGAGCAGTTGGCTCAATTTGCCTGCATGAGCGTTTCAAAATTCAAGAATGTATTTAAGCGGTATTATGGATGCTCGGTAACAAGTTATATCCAACAGCGGCGGTTGAGCCATGCGGAATGCCTTTTAGCAGAAAGTGACCTGACGATTGGACAAATTGCGGAAAGTGTCGGCTATTCCACGTCCAGCCGCCTTTCATTGCTTCTCCGCGAAAGTACAGGATTGACACCTGTCGAATATAGGAAAATGGCACAGCGAAAATAGGAAATTTAGTTCCTTTTCATTACAATAAGAGATGGCAGGAGGTACTATTTTGTACCTCTTGTCACATCTTTTACTACCTATTGTTACCGACTGGAACAAGATATTTCTTCGGTACAACAATACCGTTTATCAAGAATTGTGATTTATCAGGAAGGCTTTTTTTTATTTCCAATGCATAAGGAAAAACGCAAAAACCTTCCATTGCAGTATTGACATTGCACAGACCATGGGATACTCTAACGCAAGCCGCTTTGCTGAACTCTTTCGAAAAAGTACAGGGATTCTTCCAATGGAATACCGTCGAATATCCCAGGATAAATAACATAAATTTAAAATTTATAAATTGCAAACAGGGAAGAAAAGATCATCTATGATCCGTTCCTCCCTGTTTCTATTTGCTCTTAGTACACATTCGGATACCATCTCAACAAATCTTCTCTTCCTTCTGCAATCAAAAACTCCACCGCATATTTCAACCACTCCTCCGGTGTCGGTATTTCTCCCACACAGGGGATTTTTCTCCACTGCTGCCGCCGTTCTGGATCAGGACTATTCCATCCCTCCCCAATTCTCTTTGAGATGATTTGCCGCACCTCTTCAACCGTAATATCCCTATCTCTCGCCAGCCGCTCAAATAGTGTTCCTGCTTTATCCACACCACGCACCTCCTATGGATGTATATCCTTCCCTAAATCTGTCCATGTTATAACTATCATATGTCCATTTTGGGTTGTTTGTTATCTACTGATTGTGACTATTATAACACCCATTTGGAAATTAGAATAGATACAGATGGGCAGGTGATGGTATGGATGCGCAGAAACGCATAAAGCAGTTAATGGAAGATCGTGGATGGACAGATTATC
>JAQVCP010000172.1 GCA_028689735.1 Hespellia sp.
TGAGTAATCCGGGGCTGATTACACCGCCTGTCCGGACTATGGAAACCGTGATTCCGGTTTAAAGGAAACCAACATTCCGGTGTTGGAAACCATTTAAATATAAATGTCTTATAATGAAATCATACGCCTTACTGGTGTAAATTCATTATAAGGAGGTCAAAATCATGACCAAATACCGAGAGATTTTGAGACTATCAAGTCTTAATCTCAGTCAACAGAGAATTGCAGATAGTTGCAATGTCTCTAAGAAAACGGTCAACAGCGTTCTCAAAAAGGCCAAAGAAAAGAATATTTCGTGGCCACTTGATAAGAACCAGACCGATGAAATTCTTGCTGGAATTCTTTTTCCAGAAAAAGGAAAGCATAACGAAGCTTCTACAAAACGAATGCCAGATTATGCATACATCCGCAAAGAGTTGCTCCGTAATGGAGTTAGCAAAAAACTTTTGTGGACTGAATACATGGAGGACTGTCGATTAAACGGCGAAGAACCTTTAATGTATTCTCAGTTCTGCTATTACATCCAACAGGATGAGCAGAAACATCGTGCAACCATGCACATCAATCGTAAACCTGGTGAACAGGTGGAAGTGGATTGGGCCGGTGATCCAGCTCACATTATTGATCCAGATACAGGTGAGATTATAAATGCTTATGTTTTCGTTGGTGTTATGACTTATAGCCAGTATGTTTATGCAGAAGCATTTATTGACGAGAAACAACCTGCATGGATCAAAGCACATGTTCATATGTACCAGTTATTTGGCGGTGTTGCTAAGATTCTGGTTCCAGATAACTGCAAAACTGCAGTAGTACATAATAGCAACTGGAATGACCCACGAATCAATGCTACCTATCAGGAAATGGCCGAACACTACGGCACGGCTATTATTCCAGCCAGAGTGCGAGCCCCTAAAGACAAGCCAAATGCAGAAGGTTCTGTTAACAGCATCTCTACTTGGATTATTGCTGCCCTTCGTGATGAACAGTTCTTTTCACTTGCAGAACTAAATCATGTCATTCGTCAGAAATTAGAAGAATTCAATAAACGACTCTTTCAAAAGAAAGAAGGTAGCCGATTGGAACTCTTCCGCGACGAAGAACTGCCATTACTGGCTCCCCTACCTGCTACCTCTTTTGAACTGGCAGACTGGAAACAGGCCACCGTTCAGTTTAATTATCACATATCCATCGACGGAATGCTATACTCAGTTCCGTATGAATACATAAAACGCAAGGTAGATGTCAGGGTAACAGATACTACGATTGAAATTTTTTATAACCATAACCGCATAGCTTCCCACAAGAGACTTCATGGCAGAAAGGGCCAGTATGATACCATTCTGGAACATATGCCGGAAGACCACCAAAAATATCTGGAATGGAACGGTGACCGTTTCCGAAAGTGGGCTGAGCGAATTGGTAGCAATACGTACAAGGTAGTGGATGCTATCCTTACCTCCAAACGTGTGGAACAACAGACTTATAAAGGTTGTATGGGACTTCTTAAGCTCGCTGATAAGTATTCAGTAGAGCGATTGGAATCGGCCTGTGAAAAGGCTCTTAGTTATACAGCATCACCCAGCTATAAGAGTGTCAAAAACATCCTTACAGCAGGGCAGGATAAATCTGTTCATACTGATTCAGAATCGAAACCAGCAAACACACAAAACAAGTATGGCATCACAAGAGGTGCCGACTATTATCGGAGGTAAACACTTATGACAAACCAAAGTACGATCGATAAATTAATTGAAATGCGTCTTAGTTCTATGGCAGATGCATTCCGTAACCAGCTAAATGACCCAAGAATGAAAGAAGTTTCATTTGAAGACCGTTTGGGCATGCTGATTGATATCGAATACAGCAACCGTAAAAGTAACAAATTAAAACGATTAATTCATAACGCCGGATTCGACCAACCCGAAGCAAGTATCATGGATATTGATTATACTTCAGGACGCAAGCTAAACAGAGAACTCATAAAGAGACTGGCTGCTTGCGAATATATATCTGAACACCGTAACTTATTTATTACTGGTGCAACAGGCAGTGGTAAAACTTACATGGCATGTGCTTTTGGCATGGAAGCCTGTAAACAGTATTACAATACAAGATATGTACGTCTTCCAGATTTATTGATTGAACTGGAAATGTCAAGAAACGAAGGCACATACAAAAAGGTTATGACAAAATATGCCAATCCACTTCTTCTGATCATTGATGAATGGCTCTTGCTGAAACCAACAGATAATGAACAGAAAGATATATTTGAACTTCTGCATCGAAGACGCAAAAAATCTTCTACGATTTTCTGTTCCCAGTATCTGCAGGAAGGATGGTATGAACAACTTGGCGGTGAAGCCAGTCCTCTTGCTGATGCCATACTGGATCGTATTGTCTATGATGCATACAAGATTAACATCCAGAGCATTGACCCTTCAAAAGATATTTCTATGAGGCAGGTCTATGGCTTAGATAAAAACATGAGCGAGTAAACTCGCCCTAGGTGGTTCCCATGCTTCCGGTCAATCGGTTCCCGATTTCCCGGAACTGCGGTTTCACCGCACAAGAATATTCAA